>JAVJRG010000007.1 GCA_040218535.1 Lacipirellulaceae bacterium
CCCCGATCGACTTGCGAATCATAAAAGTCTGCCACTGCCGTATCCTTGAATTCCACACTGGCCCAGTCCGCCTGCTGCTCAACGAGCACGAGGTCTTCGACCAGCAGCAGATCCTCGGCGGAGCTGATCCCAAACCCACCAATCTCCGTCTCTCCCGCATCACGCCAGGCGAGCAACTTGCTCCACGCGTACGGGCTGAAGCGTAAGGTGGGCTTGGTGATGGGAGGCCGCTGATCCGGCAACCGCTTCTTCCGCTTTCGTTGTTTCTGAGATCTCTTCTTTGCCAGTTTCTTTACTGGCTGCTTCTTCTTTAGCTTCTCGGCACGCATCACAGGTTCCTTCTTCAACACAAGAGGTACAAAACGATTGCTCGCAGTCTTCACACGACCGCAGGCAATGACGACAACAGTTGATTTCACAGGCCCAGCAGGAGTCCATGCACTCGTAGCACTGCAGTTCTTCGCAGTCACAGCAGCAACGCGCACAGTCGTAGCAGAGGGCCGTTTCACATGCAGAACAGTCACAGCGGTCATCAGGAGCGGCAATCCCACCACAGTCGAAACAACGCATCCCCTGCCACTCATCGAGTGCCACATAGGCACTGTCCGGGTTGTAGGAGAGCAGCACTTGCTGGACGAGCAGAAAGAAATCAAAGAGCCGACCCTCTTTCAGCGCTGCGTTGATGACGCCTTGTCCTTCCCCTTCGCAGAGCGTTTCGCTGGAGACATGTGGGTGGGTGACTTCGCTATCGGTAGCCGCCGGATTGGGCTGGCTAGCCACGACGTGATAAGAGAGCCCATTGGTGCCAAGCCGCTCCCAGTCGAGAATGATCTCAAACGGGCCCAGTGCGACTTCTTCCAGTTCGATAGGAACGGTTTTCACCGAGATCGTCTGCCGCCTGAGATCGACTGCGACCGAAGCGAACTCTTCGGTCAGTCCGACCAGTTCGCCAATCGCGGTTCTCGCGGTGAGGTGCTCTGCGGGACGAGTCGGCTGCAACTCATCCGCAAATCCTTCGGGGCAGAGTGAATGAGCCATCTGTTCGCGAGCGGCTTGATATCTGCGGTGACAGACCCGTGCGGCCAGTAACCAACCCTGTTGCTGGGCCCGGTGCAATAGCCGCTGCTGTCTCAGGCAGAGATCCCACTGGAAGGTGGGCAGAGCGGGCAAACGCGACAACGCGGCTCCCTGCTGAGAGCGCTCGGCGATTGCGATCGCCGTTTGGATGAACTGGCGGTCGTGGATCATAAGAGTGCTCCTTTCGGTATGGATCCGCCATGAGAGTAAAAGACTGACCGCCCGAGCGAAGTCGGACGGTCAGCGGCAAAGGCTCTTTACCTACGGCACGCCCCTTCGATCTTGCGTGGCGTGATCGACACGCGATCGCCCTCTTGGAGCGCCTGGTCACGGGCTGCCGGCAGGCGATTGACCCGAATGAGATAATCTTCTGAACGGGGATGTTTAACGTGGCGGTGAAAAAGCGTCTCGACGGTCGTTCCGTCAGCGACTTCGACATGATCGGCGAAGCCGGCTCCATCGTTGTTGATTAAGAGGATTTGCAAGGTGGGGTCCTTTCGTGAAAGTTGGTTAATCGATGAAAAGTCAGCTATGTTCAACAGGAAAGCTGACAGGCGAACCGTTGAGCGTCGACTTCGTCCCAATCGAGATACTTCTCCGGTTCGTTCTGATCAGAGACGGGAGGCTCCGGGTCGAAACGCTGATCGAGCGGGTCGGCAAGCGAGAAGCCAAGCTGTTCGATCGTGTCACACGATTCGCCCGTGGCGTTTGCCACGAGACGGTTGATTAGCGTTTGGTGCATGAGAGGATACTCCTCTGGGTTAGGGAGCGCGCAGCAGCGATCGCCACGCGAAACACATGAGAAAAAGCCCCGCCAGAGATGCGGGGCTCACTGAGAGAACCTGCAGGGAGATTGTTTTGACGACAGAACAATCCCTGGAGTACTCTGCGTTAGGCAGACTGGATCAAGTTCGTGCTTTCAGCTATCCACCAGCTGGCGTATTTCCTGCAGCCAGCCGATGAGCTCGTGTTCTGGGTCGGACCGGGCAAGCAGCTTGGGCGTCATCTGGCTAACTGCTTCACTGTTGAGCCAACGCTTGGCACTCTCGATAAGTCTCTTCTGGCTGCGCTGAGATAGTGAGCGCCAGGCGAGCTGAGGGGCCGATTCGGCTAGCCTGGCCTTGGCCAGTGTGACAGCCACATTGGTTTCAGGTTTCATGACCAGCTTGGGGCCACCCGCTCGCTGAATGGCCTTCGGGTGCAGATAGTTCTCTAGGGAGCGACGCGAGGTAATGCGGGCCGTGCAGTTGGGGTGCTGGTCGATGCGAGCGACGACCGTAAGACGATTGAGCGCCTCGGCTCCACACTCTTTGTCGTGGAGATGAAAGCGTGGTTGACCAAGGCGGGCCAGCCGTTCGCCCCAAGCGGCAATATCGCCGGAACCGCCGCCTCCGGTGGGAAAGAATAGAATCTTCCCTACGGCTTCCCAATTAGCAAGGTTGGGGGTCTGCTCGTCTTGCTTGTTCAGAATGGCCGACAGGTTGCTCAAGAAGGCAACGTCGTGGTTTCCTTCGACCACGACGAGCACTGGGTGCCAACGGCCGTCTTGCAGGTTTTTACGATACGTCCCAGTCGATGGGAGTGACTCGGAGTGGCGGTACGCATCCAACTCTCTGTTCGCGCGTTCCATGACGGTATGACTCATGGTGATTCCTCTGTGGGATTTGGGGAGTTCTCTGCCGACTGGTCGTGAGGTAGTTGCTGTGGCGACGGCGCGGATTCAGTTGAGGCCTCTGGAGGCGGCTCGTTCGTCCCTGTCAAAGCCAAGATGTGACAGGACTGCTCAGCAACAAGCAGCTCAAGGGCGTCCAGCTCCACCTCGGTTGCCGTGGGTCTGGCATGCAGCAACTGCCATGTCAGTACCAGCACAAGGACTGCAACAAACACTACGGCAAAACCTTGCCGTGCTCGGTGTCGCTCCCCATCGGCACGGCGCGTCTCGGCCAGTTGGCGACGTTGTGAGTTGAGGTCGGTCCAGCCGTGGGATAACGCCTGGCGTTCCTGCTGGACCTGTTCTTGCAGCTGGGACATCTGGCGGTTCTGATCGGCTTGCCGGTCGGCAGCCTCGGTCGCTACTTGGACCACCCGCTCGTCGCTGCTGCAGCCTGCCAACAAGAGGCTAGTCAGCATAATCAGTCGAATTTTTCGTCGGCTTGTTCTTCGGTTCACGGTACCTCTTGGGTTGAAGTATGAGTTGCAGTAGTCGCTCCAGCGTTCGCCGCAGACGATGCTCGCGAGCTAGAGCAAAACCCAAAACAATCAGCGCCAGCGCAAGGGCCAGCGCAATCAGCTCCGCCATAGCAGTCTCCTGGAGTGATTAAGGCCAGAACTTGGCCAAGAAGTGGCTTTGGGAAAGCTATTCGCTTCCTCAATTAATTATGCCACGGTTTGGGGGCGGATTTAGCAGCCATGATGAACTTCATCCCGGTCATGGTCGCCCGGAGCGAGGGCGGTTCGTGTTTCAATCCGCGCTCCCGCGAGGGGAGCGATCGTGGCTGGGGCGGCGTGAAGACCTTGGCAATGCGTTTCAATCCGCGCTCCCGCGAGGGGAGCGATGTTGCGTTTGGTGCGACCGCTGGAAGGAACGCGAAGTTTCAATCCGCGCTCCCGCGAGGGGAGCGATCTCACAAACTTAGCGAAGTCCACAGCAGGCCCTTTGTTTCAATCCGCGCTCCCGCGAGGGGAGCGATTTCGTAAGGGGGCGAAGTAAAAACTAAGTCGACTGTTTCAATCCGCGCTCCCGCGAGGGGAGCGATGCCAGCGAATGTGGTACTCGTCGCCGAGGTGGTGTTTCAATCCGCGCTCCCGCGAGGGGAGCGATGATCGGGAATCGGCAATCGCCCACCTACGCGAATTGTTTCAATCCGCGCTCCCGCGAGGGGAGCGATATTAGACCATGACCTACCAAACCGACCCCACTTTTGTTTCAATCCGCGCTCCCGCGAGGGGAGCGATCTCAGTTCCGTCCACGTAGAGCCGAAGCTTGGCTGTTTCAATCCGCGCTCCCGCGAGGGGAGCGATAACGAAAGCCACACAACCACAACCAACCATGAGAGTTTCAATCCGCGCTCCCGCGAGGGGAGCGATTTGAGCTATACAATCACCACCGAATTACTCAACAGTTTCAATCCGCGCTCCCGCGAGGGGAGCGATCGAGGCAGTGACGGGCAGCACGAGCAATCGCCAGCAGTTTCAATCCGCGCTCCCGCGAGGGGAGCGATCGGAGCTTGTAGGGTTTGCTTTGTCCGGTATTTGGTTTCAATCCGCGCTCCCGCGAGGGGAGCGATGGCTCTCCGCAAGCACGACCTGCCGACCCCCGTGGTTTCAATCCGCGCTCCCGCGAGGGGAGCGATCAGAGCGCCAAGAGCAACAAATGCAATCCCAATAGTTTCAATCCGCGCTCCCGCGAGGGGAGCGATTGGCGTCGGACCTGAAAGTCTTGCAGGTCAAATACGTTTCAATCCGCGCTCCCGCGAGGGGAGCGATCCTCATCGGGCATTCCGTCGTTGGTTACAATGATGTTTCAATCCGCGCTCCCGCGAGGGGAGCGATGGGAGCAGTTGAAGCAACAGAAACAAAAGCAAGAGGTTTCAATCCGCGCTCCCGCGAGGGGAGCGATGTCGAGCCGGAACGATCTAATTCTAAAACAATAGTTTCAATCCGCGCTCCCGCGAGGGGAGCGATCTGCACGCTGATCGCCAAGGTGTCTTTGTTAATCGTGTTTCAATCCGCGCTCCCGCGAGGGGAGCGATGTCGATGTCGGCCAGTCGGCCCCGTGTGTGATGGTTTCAATCCGCGCTCCCGCGAGGGGAGCGATACCGTAAGAACTGTACCTAGTCGAAGTGCCTGTAGTTTCAATCCGCGCTCCCGCGAGGGGAGCGATACTGAGCAAAGCTAGGCAGGTCATAGTCGGTTTGTTTCAATCCGCGCTCCCGCGAGGGGAGCGATCCCGCCATCGTAAACCTCGTTGAGGTTGGCGGCTAGGATACGTTATTCGCGAACCTGCTGGTGGCGTGCCAAATTGCAGGTATGTGTTGATAGCACACATGAGCTAACTCGCCAAAATAAATGCACTTAAGACAATCGCGAACCCCAGAGGGCACCAGCGTGCGCTGACGGGTCGCGACGGGATGGGCACAGACTAGCAGGTTCTCACGGCTACGCAATCAGCGGGCCGTCGACGTCGTAGCCGGCTTTCGCTCCGACGTGTTCCACGCGGCGTTTCCAGTTCGCGCCAAGGTAGTAGAAACGCAGGCTGTCTTCTTCCGGTTGGATCAGTCCCAGCAGGCGGTCTTTGCATTCGGTCCACTCGGCAGGACTTACCTTCATTTCAAAGACGGAATTCTGCACGCGCTGGCCGTAGTCGAGGCACGTCTTCGCAACACGCGAAAGCCGCTTTCGTCCCGCCTTTGTTTTCGTGGAAACATCGTAAGTGACAAGAACATACATCAGGGCTCGCTCCCAACAGTATTCGTTTCACTTCCAGATCATCGGTGGATATGCGTCAATGTCGTCACGCAGATATCGGGCCAACAGGCGAGCCTGCAAGTGCATCAGCAGGCCGACGGTCACGCGTTCCTGCAAGTACGGGTGAAGGATTTCCTCCTGCTTGCGTTCTTGCCACGCTACCAGCACCTTCTTACGAGTCGCATCGTCCATCGTCACGCCGCCCGTTTCGCCGGTGGTGAATCCCGCGGCGGAGACTTGCCCACGATTCACGAGCGTCAGCATCACCCGATCAGCCAACGCTGGGCGGAACTCTTCCATCAGATCGAGGGCCAAGCTGGGACGTCCGGGTCGGTCGCGATGAAGAAAGCCAACCGCTGCATCAAGGCCGACCGCTTCGCAGGCACTACGCACATCGTGCAGCAGTAATGTGTAGACCAACGAAAGCAACGCGTTGATCGCATCACGTGGAGGGCGACGGCTCCGTTTCGTGAACTGAAACGCCCGGTCGCTACTGCCGACGAGGTCGTTCATCGCCCCGAAATATTGCACGGCCGCTTCCCCTTCGAGTCCACGGACGCGGTCGGCTGAATCGGCGGCCTTCACTTCGACCACGCTCGCACTGAGGCGTTTGGCGACGGCCTGCAAACGCTCAGTCCGCTCCGTATCGCCTGAGTCACGAGCCGTGCGGAGGAGCACGTTGCGGCAGTTCGCGAGTTTGCCAAGCACCACCGAGCGAGCGATTTCGCAAGTGCGTTTCTCGTCGTCCGCGGCACGATACTGAGCTCGCCGCAGCAGGACATTGCCTGGCGAATAACCGACCACCGCAGCCAGGAACTTGCCGTGCAGCGAGTGTAAAGAAATACTCACGCCGGCCTCGGCACAAGCACCCATCAATGCCGGGCTCACACCCACGCGGCCGAAGCAGGCGATGCTTTCGAGATTGTGCAGAGGAATCCGCAGTCGGGTTTCCTTCTCAACCCTCACAACGACGGCTTGCCCATCCTTTGCTAGATAAGCTCCGTCAGTCGTGACGAACAGCGTGTTGAGGTGCGTCTTCATCGCGGTGCTGTGTACACGGAGGGAATGGCTTAGCGGATTGATTGAACGTAAGCAGAAGCAGTTTGGCGACCGGGCGGCGGTGGCAAGCATTTCTCGTAAAGCGAGCAGGTATAGCACTTCTTTTCCCGCACCGCGAAAGGGACTTCACCGCTCGCCATGATTGCATGGAAACGAGCGGCAGCTTGGCGCGTGATTTCGCGCAGCGGAGTATCCAGCGGCACATCCACGCGCCGTCGCATCGTGCCATAGAAAAGCTGCCCATCGTCGATCCGCACGCCGAGCATTTCCTCCAGGCACATTGCCTGAACGCAAAGTTGCACGCGATCGCAATCGTTCTTCTTCGGCTTGCCCCGTTTGTACTCGACGGGCGTGATTTCCCACTGGGTAAGCTCTTCGGGTGTGGCTTGCAGGATGGCCTGGGTGAGCGTACGACCGCGCGGCTTCGTGCCAGCGGGTGGTCGCCACAAAACGACATCGGCGACCCCGGAAAGGCCCAACTCCAGCGACCGCAACGGCAACCCCCGGGTGATGCGCTCGCCATCTCGCGTTTCCGGTTTCCCCTCATGCGCCTTCTTGTGTAAGACGTTCCCTTCGGCAGTGAACCGATTCTCCTCCCAGAGCCGCTCAACGTGAATAAGGGCACACTGCCGCTCACAGAACCGCAGGTGCTGGAGGGCGGAGAGCGGGAGGAGGTTGGACTCGGGGTGGGGCATTGGTGGCTTTCACCCCATTAAAATTTGCGATCAATCGTAATGCCGTCAGGAAGATCACTCTCGTCGATCCTCACTTCGTAGTCGGAAAACTCGCGTGGAGGTTTTCCTTCATCATTGGTCTTCTGGGCCACGCTCACGCGATCAAAAAGTTTGTTCGCGGGGGCATTGCCAAGGGCGTCTTCGTGTTGGAAGCAAATCAGTGCTTGTGGAGCCATTTCGCCGCGGGCTGCTGAGCGATCACTGTCGAACATCTGGGCGAGCGACTTCCAGAAGAGTTCCAGGTCTTCCTCGCCGAAGCCGGTCTTTTCCGCAAGGTGCGGATTGATGAAGCCGTGGGCACGGTAGAGTCCGTAAGGGACGGTGAACTTGCGGCCCATTGTACGATTGCCCCCTTCTTGTTTTTCAGCTTCACGCTCGGTAGTGACCGCACAGCGGGTCACAGCGTGTTCCTGAGAAATGATCGGGTCAATACTCTGGGCCAAAGTAAACTGGATAGGACCGCGAACCTGACCGCAGTTGACATCGGTGGTCATGACCGCACCGAAGCTGCGGACATCGTAAAAATTTTGGCACATCCAAGCGGTTAGCTCTTGATCTTCCTGTGCCTTCTTCTCACCCTTCGATTTTCGCTTTTTGGGGTCAAGCTTCAATGCTTCGTAGGCTAAAGCATGCTGGTTGTTGAGGATCGCTTTTTCTTGCACATAAATCTGATGCCCCTCGGAACCATCCTTGGCCAGCGCAACGAAATTACGCACCTTGCGTTTTAGGCAAACGTCTGTCACTAAGCCATGCCCAGTTTCCGGGTCAACACGAGGGAGGTTTCCGGCATCGGGGTCGCCGTTAGGATTGCCGTTCTTGACGTCGAAGAGATAAACAAAGTCTACGCGGGGAATCATTGTGAAAGGCCTTCGCTATTTGTGGTGAACGAGTGTATCGAGAATGAGATCATCGCTGAAAGTTATTCTGCGGTTGCAGCTTCTGGTTCGTCTTTCGACTTCCTTGTGAAGATTTCCTGACGTTGATGGTAGTAACCAATGGCGAACTGCCCTTGCTCTTTCATGGGTAAATGGGTTGGAAAGTCGTCGATCCGACCGGCGATTTCTTGAATCCGCTTTTCGTGGTAAGTCTTCGCCCCTTTTTCAAGCTTGCCAAGATGATGTTGGTTCATCCGAATTAAGCGAGGGAAAACGCTCGCAGGCGTCGAGGAAGCAGAACTGAAATAGCGGTCCTTGATCGTGGCATTGATGCCCGGCAGGGCATCTTCTTGCGATTTTTCCAGCGCGGCGAATAGTCTGCCGAGGTGATAGGCCATGTCGGGTCGGTCGGGGTCGAGGCTCACGGGTAGCTCCAATTCGTAGTTACGGTTGAGGCAGGCTTTGATCGCTGCTGCGCGGATGAAACGCACTTCTCGGTCAGCCTTGATCCGTCGCAGCAGAGAAGAGTAGAAAAGATGTGGGTACTTTCCACCAGTGATGATGGCTCTCAACAAAGCCCCTTCCAGCAAGTCGGGGATGTCTTTCGCATCGCGGACCGTCTCACGAAGCAATCTCCACATCGGAGGGTGGGGTAAGTCTTTTAGGCCGCGAGCGATTTCGAGGTTCTGAAAATGCAGAGCGAGGTTGTTCGTCAAGTCTTGGATTGTACTACGCCACCAGAAGCGGACAGAAATGCGAGCAGCGTTGGGTGCTAGTCCAAGGATGTAAAACTCGGTGTCCGGCTCGCCAAATTCTCCTGGAAACTTGCCTCGAGAGATTTTTTCTAGGATCGCGCCGATTCGATTCGCAAGTTCTTCGTCCTCGGCAGCACTGGAAGGATCAAGGGCGAATGGGAGGAGCTGCTCGACGGCACTAGGCTTGTCTGTCCAAAAGACTACCGAGGTGTCGCCGAGGCGGATGCATTGCTCGCTGGCGAGCAATCGGTTAAGGGCGACGCAGTACTGAAAAGCAACTTGCTCGTTGACTGCCGCATTCGAGCCGCCATCTTTGCCATAGGACTCATAGGCTTTGTCATTGAAGGACACCAGCAACGCGCCAGCCGACTGCCCGCCCCAGACACCTTTGATTTTCGGTTCGTGCAGACGAGCAACAGGACCAACTTTGCCACTGACAAGGCATTGAGCAATCGTGTCCTCATCTTTTACTTCGGCTTCTTCGATCTGCTTATTCCACCACTTCGTGATTGGAGGACTCTCGTGAACATATTGTTTTTTCGATCGCAACTTGAAGACGCCGAAGCCCGTTTTCACTTCAGTCAGGATCCGAGTCTTTTCGTCGTTGCCGACGATCTCAGGGTTCCAGGTTTCTAGAAAGGTGCATACGGCAGAGAATTCAGGCGAGTCGATTTCCTCTTTCAAAGCCAAGTGCTTGTCGCGGAACGCCTCAAATGCTTCTTTGGTCCGCTCAGGCTTGTTATCATCAGGTTTGTAACCCAATGCATAGGAAGAATTGTCCCACAGGAAGCAGGGATTGATGCCCGAGCCAGAAGGCTTTGCGCTACCCAGCACGATGAGCGACTGATTCTTCAGCTTCCCTTTTTCGTCGGGTTTTCGGGCGTCTTGGATTTCAAACAGCGTGCCATCTTCTTCCAGCACGACGATGAATGAAATCTGCTGACGGCTATACCCGTACGCAGCGATATCACAATCAAGATCGGCAGCCAGTCGTTCGTAGTAATCGTTGAGCGCGTGGAGCAGCATTACTCAGCCTCCGCAGGCGAGGGGAGCGGAGGGACTTCAATCACGCCGTTCTTCATTTTCGCCTTGAAGAAGCGGGCTTCGACACAACGCTTCTCCCCGGTGTGGCCGTCGATCAGGTCAAACGCTCGCCCCTCTGGCTTGCTGTAAACCATGTCGTGTAGCATGTAGCCGAGGTCCTCTTCGCCGACGAGTTGCGACTCGGGGATTGGGGCTTCAACCCAATCGAATTCGCAAGCGAATTCCCGCGTGCCCAGATAGGGGCGGTGAAAACATTGCCCATTTTCTGCACGGCGTTTGAACATGTTGTAATGCTTGGCGACCGGTTCGCTGTCATCGAGTAGCTCGAAGCGTGCCTCAATGACGTAGGCAACGTCACGCAAAATGGTGGCGGCTCGCTGTTGGCGATCGTCTTCGACGACAATCGAGAGTGGCTTACTGGTTTCGCCCTTCTCAGCTTGTTTCATCGCAGTTTTCGCGTTCCGTTCAGACGCCTTGCTGGCAACTTCGTTTCGGCGCAGGTTGGTAAACACCGGCGGCTTCAGCACATGTAGCCGCTCGATCACCCAACGAACTTGTGGCTTCCAATAGATCGCTTCGAGGATACCGCGAGCCGCCGAGGGCGTGATGACGTCGTACGAGAGACGTTCCACCTTGGCTTCAGGGCGAGTGAAACAGGCGTAATCGCCCCAGACTTTGAGTCGGATGGGAGAAGGTTTGCTCATAAGGAATCACACTACCAGACTTTCAGGTTCGCGCCAGCCAGGGCGGTCTAGCATTAGCCCGAGCTGATGGTCGTAGAGGCTGTCGTTCGTAAGGATTGCGTAGCCGTGATCGGTTAGCTCGACGTCGCCGGCAGCGATGAGTTGCTTGTAGATCTGTTCGTAGACGGATACGGAGTAGCGTTGCAACTGCCGAAGCAGCTTACGAGAAGGTCCAGCATGTCGTAACTGCTTGATTAGTCGAGATCCGAGGGTACCATAGGACACGTAAACCGTTTCGCCTTGGTCGGCGATCATGCGGAACCGCTCAGCAGCGGTTTTGAAGTTGTAGGCGAAGCCGCCAAGCTCTTCTGGGAAGCAGGCCATCACTTGCTTATCATCCCAGCGATGAGCGCCCGCCTGGTTCCAATAGTGGAGATCGAAATACTGTTGTATCGCGGCCGGGTCGAGCGGGTCGGCATATTCAGGGAGGACTTCTCGCGTGGTCGCAGCGGTGGCGCCGAGGTAGCCTTTCACCTGGCAGTCGCTGGGGTCAAAAAGGTAAAC
Source organism: Lacipirellulaceae bacterium (assembly GCA_040218535.1). Taxonomy (NCBI): domain Bacteria; kingdom Pseudomonadati; phylum Planctomycetota; class Planctomycetia; order Pirellulales; family Lacipirellulaceae; species Lacipirellulaceae bacterium. Next base: position 11,259 of record JAVJRG010000007.1, read on the forward strand.
CTTCCCGGTGGAGCGGAGCCCCTCGCGATTACAACGCCCGGCGGCTTGGGCCACGGAATCCAGCCCGGCCATCGAGCGAAACACCACCGGGAAATCAACATCGACACCCGCTTCAATGAGTTGTGTCGAAATGACACGGCATGGCAGATTGTTTTTCAATCGGTCGCGAATGATCTCAATCAGTTCGCCCCGGTGCTGACCGCAGAGAAGCGTACTAAGGTGAAACAGTGAGGGATTGTCTTCGTCATTTTCCCTCAGGGCGGCAAACAGCTTGGCCGCATGGGGCCGCGTATTGACGATGCACAGGAACGATTCCTCTCGTTCCAGTCGTGCCACGAGTTGCTCGTTAGTGACCGAGCCAATTCGCTCAACCTCGACACGCCGCATCCGCTCGTAGAGCTGCGTCGGCTCTGGAATCATCTCACGTACGTCTTCCAGGCCAATCTTGAAGTCATCGTTCTTTGTAATGGCAGGCTGCGTTGCCGTGCAGAGAACTACCGTACAGCGGTAGTTGGTCACGAGCTCGCGCAGCGCTTCGATACAAGGACGGAGCAACTCAACCGGCAGCGTTTGTGCTTCGTCCAGCACGATGACACTACCAGCCAGGTTGTGGAGCTTACGGCAACGGGAGGTGCGGTTGGCAAACATGGATTCGAAAAGCTGGACGTTCGTCGTTACCACAAGCGGTGCGTCCCAATTTTCTGCTATCAGGCGGTTGCGGTACGTTTCTTTCTCAGGGTCGAGATTGGAATGATGCTCAAGCACGCTATCCTCTCCCAAACTTTGCAGGGCACCACGGAATGTCTGAGCCGTTTGTTCGATGATGCTGGTGAAGGGTATGGCGTAGATCACACGCGACAGCCCATGTTCAATCGCGTGCTTCAGCGCAAACTGCAAGGACGAGAGCGTCTTGCCGCCCCCGGTTGGTACCGTCAAGGAAAAGAAGCCAGGGACGCTACTTGCCGCGTCTTTGCAAGCTAACAAAACCTCCCGGCGGCACTCATTAACCTCGCTGTTGACAGCCCCCGAGGCAAGTCGCGCGAGATGCCCTTCGAGTGCCACGGCTATGTCACTGAGTCGGATGGATTTTTGCGGTCGCTGCTGCGACCTCTCGGGGCTCATGAAGCCTTCCGTGCACAGAAAGTCTGCATCGACCAAGCAAGAGAACAGCATCCGCGTAAAGAAAGCGAGCTGGAAGGAAGCCCTCCTGCGATCAGGGCCTATGTTGTAGCCCTGGAGACTCAGCTCAGGGCACGACAGAAGTCGCGGGGGCGCAGAGCTCCAATCACAGATTTCCTTCTTGAGTCGTTTCTGGTCAAGATCCAAGGTATCGGCCAGCCCCGAATGATGCCCGGCAATGACGTAAGCAAGTAGTCGCCCAAATTGCCCAGCTGCGGTCATCGCATGCTGCGCTCCTGCGGTCGAGTGATCGACGCGACCGGCGTACTGCTCGAGGTGAGCCTCGAAGCCATTCTCTTTGTCGAGGTACGCTTGGAACTCCGGCGAGTATTTTCCTAAGTCGTGCCATCGTCCAGCGATTGCGCCCCAGTCGCGTGCTTTGAGAGGCTTCGCGAATCGTGCGGCCAACTGTGCAACTTCGTTGAGATGAGTTTCCAGCAGTTCCCACCGGTCATGGTCGTGGCCTTTGAGGCTATGTGCGTAGTACTTGTGAGTTGACACAATTTGTTGCTAGCGCGTGATCGATGAAGGGCGAAGAAAGCAAAGACGCAAAGGTCAAACGGACTCTGAAACGATAGCAAGCTGCTCATGGTCGCCTAGACCGCCATTCTTTTTTTCCAGCTTTGAGATGTTGAGAAGCTTTATCTCTTTTGCAGGACTTGGTTTGTGTCAGTTCTCCAGTTTGTTTGTTTTCGGCACGACCGGATCTCCGGTCATGCCGAAGACAAACTTAGAGTGACTTTAAACGAAGGCATTTTGCCAAACGTCGAATGTCGATTCCGCCCGTCTCTTCGCGATCGTGTCGGTGCGTCGCAAACGATTTCTAGTGCTATGTCTAATTCGCTGATAGCTAAAAAAGCCCACCACCCTGGGCTGGAGGGTCCAGCCCAGGTCATTGGACTTGCGATCTCACCCCTGCCCACCTGTTTTATTTTGGGCATCCCTGCGTTTTTGATTGATCTCTTTGCGTCGCGCCCGCCCATCAGGAACTGGTAGCCCGCGATCCTGGTGGTATTTGACGACGGCTTCGCGCACGACTGCGAGGCCGATGTTGAGCTCCTTGCCGATTTCATGGACTAAGTGGTCTTGGTTGAAAAGTGCCATGATCTCCTTGGCGAGGCGTGTTGCTTTCGTGTTTTTTTCCAAGCGACCTCGCAGCGATCGACCGTCTGGGACTGGAAGGTTGCGAGAGGTATGCCAGTAGGCGAATGCTTTGCTGTAGAGCTTCTTGCTGATTTCGAGCGAACTTTGAATTTCCTTAGCTGGCACACCCTTATCAAACATTTCCTTGACTTGGTCAGCAAGCTCAATATGTCTGGTGCACGGCGGATCCTTGAAGTCGATCTTGAACGTTTCGGATAACTCGCTATCGTTCGAGGACTCTGTACGGTAGCCAATCGCCGAAGCGACATTGTCGAGTTTAATGCGAAATTCTCCACGCAAATGATGGCGTTTCCTTCCCTCTCTCCGTACTTCGAATACTGTAATTCTGCCATCAATCACCTTTCGAAGAGCATGAGCAGCAGATGTCGGGTCGTCACGTAGTAGGTTGTCCAGCTCCGAAAGCTTCGACACGAGCCAATCTTTGGTAGGGGCCGCAGGACGGCTATCTTTTTGGGTCTTTAGAGTGCGAATTTCAAGTTGGAGGTCCCGCCTTTCACTCTGTCTCTTTTTAAGCCGCTCATTGACATCACTACTGGGATTGGTTTCGTAAAGATCCAGTAGATTAGATATACCTCGGTCTACTTCCTTCATTTGATCCTCAAGCGTCTTGAGTCTTGCCGGAGATTCCTGCTCAATCTTGTTCCAACATGCCAAGGTTGCTTGGAATAAGAATTCGATCCAGCGCTCATCAGCTAGGATACGGTGACTGATCGCATCCAGAATCATTTTTTCAGCAAGCTCACGCCGCAGGGTCGTTCGGCAGCTGCAAACCCCATCACGATATCCTTTGCAATGCATGTAACTGCTTGATGGCCCACCCACATGCAGTAGTTGACCCTTCTCACCGGCTTCTTCACGCTGCTGCAAGCAATCGCCACATTGGACAAGACCTTGAAGAAGGTGTCGCGGATTCGCATGGCTCGATTTGGGAGTAGCTCCCTTCCATACACCGTTCTCTTTTCGACTGCCAGCATACAAGTCACTATTGTGAGCGATTCGGTCTTGTGCAGACCGAAAAACACCCACATCGACGATGGTTAGGTGTGGCATCTGCCGTACGATAATCCCTTCGTCGTTACTCTCACGGTCTACTTTGATCTTTCTTCTCGTCAAGGGATCCCGAACCGTCTTGGTTTTCCCCCATACCCAAATCCCCACATATTTCGGGTTTTTCAAAATGCCCATAACACCTGTGGTACTCCAATTCCGTGATTGTGCATGTCGTCCTTTTGGAGCCTTTAGTCGATTAAGTTCTCGCACAATCCAACGGCAAGATTTTCTTTCTACGGCGAACCAATGAAATATCTTGCGAACCCATTTCGCCTGCTCTGCATTGATGACGTACTCCTTTAGAGGCTTGGCGTTCTTGCAAGTCCTCTGTACTGCTGGATCGGAGGCTTCAACGGTGTCGTAGCCATAACAGTGATCTCCAACAGCAAATCCTGCTTTCGCAGTGCCTCTAAGGCCCCTCAAAACCTGTTTCCGGAGGATTTCTAGATACTGTTCATTAAGGAAGCCATTGATAAGAGCTGGCAATTTCCACGGGGTACCAGATGCTGTATCTATGTTGTCATCGATAGCGATGACGCGAATCTGTCGAGCCTCGACCAGCTCGCTCAACGTGTTTAGAGATTGCATTAGGTCACGAGATAGCCGAGAGAGGCTTTCGAAGATCAAAACGTTTATCTCGCCAGCACGGGCGGCTTGCATCATAGCGTCGAAGCCTGCCCGATCTGGCGAAGCCCCTGACGTGCCTTTGTCGAAAAATTGGTAGCGTGGATCGACTTGCAACCCTTCTCGGCGAGCACATTCATTACACTTATCCTGCTGATCAATGATGCTCCTCTCATCTTGCATCGCCGTTGAAAACCTTGAGTAGGTGGCCACCCCTGTTGACGGCCCCATTCCATTGTCACCAGGCAATGTAGTGGCAGCGGCGAGACCTGAGAGCAGCAGCGCGACGATCAAGAGTTTGTCCCTGTTTTGTCCCTGTTTGCTACCTCCATAACCAGAAACAACCGGTAATGATCGGGGAAGACCAGAAACGCTTAACTCTAAAGCTTCCAGTGACTTGCATCGCAAGTGCTGCTCGGGAAGAGAGTTAGCTAAATGGTAGCCGGAGAGTCCCTTGCCCTCCGCTCCGCACCTAGTGGCTACCGCAAACGCTCATATTTAAGCCGTTTGCGAAGCTGCTTTCGATTGACACAGTCGACTGAGTCAATACTGTGCCAATCAGTGGGCTCGGCAATCAAGTTCTTGCCTCAGGACCACTGGGTCCGGCATCCTCCTCATCGTTGTTGTCCCCGGCTTCGTCAACGGAACGTCCGTTGTTCCTACCGAGGAAATCTAAGTGATTCATCTGACGTTTCGCTTCTTCGTCGTGCAGGTGGTAATAATGCTTGATCATTTCGCTGTCTGCGTGTCCGAGCCACTGCATCACGATTCGTTCAGGGACGCCGCTATTTGCACATTTTGAACAGAAGTAGTGTCGGAAGCTATGAAAGCGACCATCTTTGAAGCTGAGTTCACCGTCATGAGATGGAAACTTCTCCGAGAGTGGTTCGATGACATCCCTTACGAAGATGCGTCGCGCGGTATCGGGCTTAAACGCTCCGCCACGCGGGCCATTGAATATGTTCCTCCCTTTTCTTTTCTTCGTCTTAAGTACCTTCGACAGCTCAGGGTAGAGAGGAAGCGAACGACTACGACCGCTCTTGGTTTGCCTTCGTTCGTCGCGTTCACCAGCAGCATGCCCTGATTCGTCATGGAGCTTTAACTGACCTTTCTCGAAATCGATATCTGACCACCGCAATGATCCAAGTTCCGAAATTCTGAAACCTGTGCAGGCTAGGGTGACGATGATGTCGCGTAGCCAGTGCAACTCCTCCGATTTCGAGCAACGCTCAATCATTGCGCTGACTTCATCAACCGTGTAGCAGTATCCGTGCTGACTCTCTACTTTTCGGAGTTTCAGTTTAATCGGCTCCACCCCCGCCAGCTGGCCATCCTCAATGAGCCAGCGAACGCACCCTGAAAGTGTCACGAGTTCGTTTCGAATCGACTTACTGGCGTAACCCTTGCTCTCTAGGTGGGCTGCGTATCCATAGAGCTCTTTTTCGGTGACGCGGTTCCATGTTGCAATTTGGTTAGCCTCCGCAAACTCAACGAACTTATCGAAGACTGTTCGGTATCGCTTACGCGTCGACTTCTTGACACCTCCAGCGACACGCGGTCGTGCAAGATGCTGCTCGTAAGCTGTGCGACCTTCGCTCAATGTAAGTAGCTTGACGTTTCCATCCTTGCGTTTTCTTCTCTGGATTAGCCCCAGTTCTTCTGCCTGCTTCGTGTCCAGATGCGGTAGCAAACGCAATGCTTCCTGCTTATCCTTCGTTCCCAGCGAGTGCCTCCCGGCGTTTACCGAATTCGATCGACCATCGGCGTACCATACTCCATTTCGTTGGTGTAGCTTCCAGATGAAATGTAAGCATCGTACTTGCTCATTTTTCCTCTGTCTTGGCATATGTTACCTTCTTTTAGTTGAGGCTATCTTGTCCACTGCGGGCTTGGCCCTGACAGCTTGGACGATATAGGGGTCGTTATTTGGCAGTGGGCTGATGTTTGCGGTTGTATTGACCGCTTACTGCTACAGGGGTTTGTAGCTGGGCTAAAGCAGGCTAGCTCAGACTTGGGGATCCGAATTGCATGCCCTTTGCCGCCCGGTTGATACATGGCGATACTTCCGTCTGCTAGACGCCGTCGGACCGTTGCTATTGATAGGTTGGATGCGATTGCATACCCCGCTGGCGTCAACCAGTTGACCTCCTCGTTGGAAGGGTCATGAGCGGGCTTCTCTTGAGCCGAGTCAACTTCTCTGCCTTCGCTTTTTCCTGGCATCTGCTCAATCCAATGTCACTGTTTCAGCACGCCGCAAAGGCTGCTTAAGTTCGGTTGGATTTAATCATGCAGATCCAGCAAGGTCGCACACGAGGAGCTGACTGGGAGTTCACTGGGAATTCAGACTCAGTGGGCAGCAAGACGTGAAGTGGCTTGCACGCAGCTGCTGGGCAGATTCTTGGAAAACTTCCAAGCGAGAAGCGTGTTGATTACGCGAGATAGCGGGAAGCGGATCCTCGACCAAGCGATTCAATCAGAGCTAGGTCGAGAATTGGTAGGCAGATCGAATTCGAGAAGCGGCAGGATGATAGAGTGGCGGCGAGCCGCTAGGCTACTGCTTTGCCGATGAGAGATAAACAACGCGGAAAGCCTTGTCAGCAATGCTTACGAGTCAGACAGTTCCCAAAAAATTTTCTGGCCACCCCCTGCAGCGTGAAACTTAAGACCGCTTAGCTTACCGTTCAGGGATCGCAAGGTTTCGTATAATTGCTCCACGCCGAGTGTCAGCGGATTTTCGATACTCTTTGGCCAGAATTGTGCCTGAAAAGCATCCAGGACTTGCTGAATGTTAGTAGGGTTCTCGTTTATCCTAACCGTCCGAATCACTTCGTCGCGCAGCCGAAGCTCACCCCGCGCTGAATCCCACACTGGCTTTGGGGAGGCATTAGCCTTGCCAGAGTCTCTAATTCCGATCTCTCGCCTGAGCCAAGCAGCCCGGTTGGCAGATATGAGATCGACACCTTCGGCAATATCGATCACGGCCGATTCTAACGATCCGGCGCGAACGTATTCCCACATGCCCAGAACGCCACGGCTACGATAGGTACTATCAAAGTCGTTACCAAAAACCTGTTTTTCATGTTCCGACAGGAGTCGTTCCCATACTCGCCATGCTATTGCTGAGCCACCTAAACGCGAATAGGTTTCGGCCAGCGTCTCGCCGACCTTGCGGGGAATCTCTCTGCCATCTGTTGTCAGCAATGTTGGAGAATTGCTATCGGTTCCTTCCGATCTAATCATGATAATTACTCAGGCTCAAGTCGAAGTTAAATGGTAGTAATTCGATCTCTCTCAATTTATCCGTAAACCCTCGCCCATTTCAAATGCAGATAATCCAAGCGCATTTCTCTGGAGAAAAAACATGACGTTGCGTACGATGGTCGATGTAATAAACGATGTCAAAGCTAAGCGCCTCAGCGTATATTTATGCCACGAACTGGCATTCAATTTAGGGATACATGATCGGCAAATACTTTTATCTTCCGGGACATCATCGGTGCTTTTTGGCACCCCGAGCTAGTATGCAGAGGCTTGCCGAAATAGCGTGATTCGATATAAGTCATTGAAAGCTAGTGGCTTAAGGCATGACAGCGTAAAGAAGGTTTTGCTACGGTGCTCTTCCGAGGACCATCGCTATACCTTGGTCGCAGTTTCAGCCTTTATGATCTAAACGGGAGGTCTACCCAACTTGGTGTCCCAAACGGTAGCAGCCGACTATGGTAACTCAGGCCCCCAAGCCTTCATTGGCAGTTGTGATTACTGCTTTGGCTTGCCGGTCTTTTCGCCGTGGGACCTGACACACCCCATTTTGCATCAGGACAGCGCTGTGTCTCCGAGATTATGGTCGCAGCTTCGGGTAATAAGAACTTTTGGACCGCGCGGCGAGGCATCCCTCAGCCAGCTAATTCGTCGCTTTCGATTTGCGGACAATCTTATTCATTTCCAGGCTCGTTTTCAACATTTTAGAATTTAGCTAGACCGATTATCAGCAAGGAGCGACCCCCAAATTATCGAAGAGAGATGCAAGCAGGACGGTGGCGCCGCGAAAAGCGCACCGGTAAGATTAAGAAGCTGGACGATTCGTGGCCTCAACAGCGTGATGCGGACTCTAGTGTATCCGGCTGGCAGGACGTCCTTCACGGCATCTGGGCGTTAACCGATGCTGTGTCGCCTACTTGTTGGCTAAGGCTTTCTCGAACCAGCCTGAAACACTGTTCTTTCGAGTCTTGCGTTCCGGATCAGAATTCAATACCAGCACATCCGTAACGCGAGTTCCTTCAGAGGCAGTCTGCGGGGTGAGGGAAACGTTTTCGCTTGACCGGCCAGTTGGGCGGCCGTGAGGATGATCACCGAGGTAGCCACTGCTGTACTCGGCTCCTCCCGGCTTAGCTGCGGAGGTGTCGTCGCCGTGAGCAGACCGCTGCGTCTAACGCAATAAGCTTAGCTGCTGAAACTGGTCCAACCGCTAGCTGGAAGACACTAATCGAACTGCAATAGGTCTAGTTGCCGCATCAAAGAGGCGAAACTCAGGGCAGGACTAAGGAACATTCCTACGATTCCAATTCCTTGTCACTGATGTGGACCTCACACAAATCCTCAACGAAGTGAACAACGTCGGCAAGCATTCACTGTCAGACAGGCCCACGATTCAATAACCCTTACCGGCGAAAACTGATCCCACCCATTGGAGTGGCGATCGGATTTTCGACGATTCCAGCGGAGATTTTGATCTTCGACGCAAATCAGCAGAACTCATCGAGGCCGGTCCCGATTCTACACGAACCACTGGGGAGTGATTGACAGAGTAAGAAATAGGCAAGTAACCATCGCGACAAGAGCCGAACCTGGCACGAGATTCAGCGAGATTTAAGTTCAAACGATAACGATTGGGCATTGTCGTTTGGGATTTCTAGCATGATTCTCGATGCTCGGTTATACCGGGGATGGATTAGTTCTCGAGTCTCCTCCGTCTTTGACCTTCCCCCCATTTCCTGGTCCATGCGGAATGTGAGATGTTTTAGTATCTTGCATTTTCGAAGGAGGACCTTGAGCCATGAAACGGAAGCGTTACACGGAAGAGCAGATTGCGTTTGCTCTTCGGCAGCATGAAGCGGGAACGTCGGTTGCGGATATCGTCCGTAAGATGGGGATTTCGGAACAGACCTTCTATCGGTGGAAGAAGAAGTTCGACGGACTCGGTGTTGCTGAGCTTCGTCGGTTGAAGCAACTAGAAGAAGAGAACCGCAAGCTGAAGCAGCTAGTTGCAGATCTCAGCTTGGATAAGAAGATGCTGCAGGATGTCGTCTCGGGAAAGCTCTAAAGCCCGATCGTCGCCGAGTCCTGGTGAAAAAGCTGCAAGTTGGATACCAGGTAAGCGAGCGTCGAGCATGTTGTGTGCTCGGCCATTCGCGTAGCACGCAGCGTTACCAGAGCACTCGAGAGGATCGGGCAGCACTGAGAATTCGAATTCGCGACTTGGCAGCCGTACTGCAGGCCTTGGAAGTAAGCGAATCGACACTCGATCGCTGGCGCAAGCAGTACGGCGGGATGAAGGCTGAGGAAGCGGTTCGCCTGAAGAAGTTGGAAGACGAGAACAAGCGATTGAAGGAGATCGTGGCCGACCAGCAACTGGACATCAAAGCACTCAAGTTTATCGCGGAGGGAAACTGGTGAGCCCTGCTCGGAAGCGTGAGGCCGTGTGCAAGTTGCAATCGCAACTTGACCTGTCCGAACGCAGGGCCTATCGAGTCCTCGATCAGCCACGTAGTTGTCAGCGTTGCGAGGCGCGTCCACGCAGCGATGAAGCGAACTTGGTCAGGCGCATGTTGGAGTTGGTGCGCGGCAGGCCTCGCTTTGGCTATCGCCGCATCGCGGCACTGTTGCGTGCCGAAGGCTTGCGGGCGAGCGACTCGCGGATCCTTCGGCTCTGGAAACAGGAGGGGCTGAAAGTGCCTCAGAAGAAGCGAAAACGGAGGCGTTTGTGCAGCAGTGAGAACGGTTGTCATCGGCGTCGGGCAGAACACAAAGACCACGTGTGGGCGTGGGACTTCGTATTTGATCAGACCACTGGCGGAAGCCAACTGAAGTGGCTTTCGATCGTCGACGAGTGCACGCGAGAGAACTTAGCGCTGAAGTGCGACCGGAGCATCACCAGTGAGGATGTCATTGACACGTTGGCCGATCTGTTTGCCATGCGAGGCGTGCCGTGGCACATTCGCAGCGACAATGGACCCGAGTTCGTGGCGAAGGCCATCCAGCGATGGCTGAAGCAGCTAGAGATCGAAGCATGGTACATCGAGCCCGGCAGCCCTTGGGAGAACGGCTACGCCGAGAGTTTTCACAGTCGGTTCCGCGACGAGTTTTTGGCCCTTGAGGAGTTCGAGAGCCTGGCCGCCGCGAGGAAGCTGACGACGGCTTGGAGAGAGGATTACAACCAATATCGACCGCACAGCTCGCTGGGGTACGTTGCCCCCTCAGAGTTCGCGGCTCGCTGCAGTTCTTCCGTTCGGCCTACGGCCTCACTCAAGAACTGCAGCGACGTGACCCAGCCCCCGACCTTCATAACGGATGGTACAGATTTTCCATGCTGGTCACTACCACTATTCTCGAAAGGGAGCCTGACGCTCACAATGCTCTGTAATGCGATGACGCAACTTCAAGTAAATATCGTAGGTGCGGCGTGTCCAAAGTCCTGTTAGATGTGCCTTATCAGTAGTTGTTGAATCTGAAGAAAAAGCCCGAACCAATTCACTGAATTTAGCGGCACTGATTGGTAAACTCTTGTAGTACCTGTTTACCCGATGTTTCATAGAACGAAGTTTATTTCGCTACGCCCTCAGCGTCCTAAGACCCCAAAAAATATCTAGAAGCGGTTTCAGGATATCAGCCGCAACACGATATCATCCGGTTTTCACGGCAACCGTGTGCTAACGCCCGGCGGCTGATGGATTATTGGAAAAAGCTTTTAGTTTCACGAAAGTAAGAGAATAATCAGCAAACCCCAATATTACTCAAGGTGCGTTTTTCGCCACGTTCGCTTTACTGAAACTAGCCTCGAGCTGCGTCCGTAAGTCGGAGATTACTTGCTTCATGTTGGGCTCTTTGGCGAGATTGTTGTTCTCAGCAGGATCCTCTTGTTGATCGAACAACATCTCACCAATGACTTGACCTTTGCCATTGTCGTCACGGAAGAGCGTGTAGCGATAACGATTTGTGCGAATGGTATCGCCAATCTTAAATCGACCGATTGCCGCTTCACGATGACTTTTGCTCGTATCCTTTAACAAACCAACTGCACTTTGCCCAACCAATTCGGTGGGTGTATCTAGTCCACTGAGCTCGCACAGCGTGGGAAAAATGTCCGTAAATTCGGTAATGGATTGGGTTGCCTGGCCCGGCTTGAAACCTGCTAGCGTGGGCGCGGAGATCATCAACGGGGTTCTCATCGAGGTCTCAAAGCAACAATGCTTACACCACATCCCGTGCTCGCCCAAATTCCAACCATGGTCGCCTAACAGCACGATAATTGTGTTTTCCGCCTCTCCGCTCGCTTCTAGGGTATCTAGTAGTTTCGCGATTTGTGCGTCCGTGAAGCTTACGCAAGCCCGATAGGCAGCGATAAGTTGCTTGGCGACTTCGGGAGATACCGAGCCGGTTTCTGGCATGCCCGCGTAGCTGCGAAGTTCCCCCCAGTTCGAAAAAGCGAACTCAGGCGCATCACAAGTTCGTATGAAGTTATCAGGCAACCTCATGTCGCGAGCTTGGTAGTGCTGCCAATATTCTTCGGGAGCGACAAATGGGAGATGCGGTTTGAAAAAACCAGTAGCGAGGAAGAAAGGCTTTGAACCCTTGGAGAGTCGCTCGATTGATTGGCAAGCCGCCTCGGCAATTTTTCCATCGGCTAATTCATTGTCGGCGACGTTTGCCAATTCCCAAGCAGGACCGTTGTTTTTCCAATCGCCGCTTGCTTGGCGTACTTCATAAATAGCCTTGCTTTCAGGCTCGGTGTAACCGGGCCACTCATAAAAAGACTTGCCCTCGGTCCACCCGTTGGCAGAGTCTTCCGGGAAGTGAAAGACTTTTCCATAGAACGCCGTGTGATAGCCATTCTTCAAGAAATGTTCATTAAGGGTGACGGCCTCAGGGGCATCGCGTTCGGCCCAAGTGTCGTAGTCGATGAACCGTGTTGGCGTGCAACGCAGCCCTGTCATGACCGACGCGCGTGACGCACCGCAGACGGAGATGTTGCAATAGGCACGGTCAAACCGTACGGAACGTTCGGCCAACCGGTCGAGTCCTGGCGTGTGCATCGCTTCGACGCCGTAGGCGGCAATTTCGGGGCGCAGATCGTCGACCCAAATCATCAAGACATTGGGCTGTTGCTCTGCTTGTGAGCTACTGACAGGCGCGAGAAAAGCTGCAGAAAAAAGAATGATGAAACGACGTATACACGACGGCTTTATGAGTTTATTCACGTAGACAATTGCTCATTGAGGAAAAGTTAATTCTAAGTGACTTGACCATGCCAGCGGGAACGCTTGATTCTGCAGATGGTGATAAATGCGACGAGCATCACGAGTGTCTGTGGCTCCGGTACGCCTGTAAGTTGACCAATCGGGAGCGAAGAACCGTAGTCACTCTTCCACTCGTGAAGATTGCTTTGCAGTGGTGAGTCGTCACGTTGCCAGGCAAGAAAATCTTGTCCATCGACATCTGTGTCTTGGTCAAAGTCGGCGAGAACGTCTACCTCGACTGTATGACGTGCAGCACGGCCATCGTTGTCCCAGACTACAAGCGTGACTTGATGCATCCCCGCTCTCTCGAAGTTTTGCGTTGGCGCCAGGTCGAGGACGGGCACACCTTCATCGAAGTCCCAGAGAATATCATCGGGCATTGTGCTGTTATCGTCCGAGTAAGCCATGCCGAAATCGATTGGACTTCCGACTGACACGATTGAATCGCTGAGAATCATCGCCAGCGGGGCCGTGTTGTCGAAGCCAGTGTCAGTTGGTGTAGCCTCTGAACCGCCGTTGTTTTCAACCGTGTTGTTCGAGTCAAAATGAACCGAAGGAAAAACTTTTGTGCCGTGGAAGGCGTCGCCGGTATTTTGAGTGACAACATTCTCGTAGAAGACGAGTTCGCTGTGATTGCTGCCACCGATTCGGAAGGCATGACCGTTATTACCTGAGACTTCATTCGCTTCAAAAACAATCTCGCGTACGCCCTCGTCTAATCCTGGTCCGCCGCTTAGCAGACGAACCCCCGCATAGGTGAATGAGGGGTCGTCGGATGTCGCTTGGGAGTTGATAAATTTGTTGTCGTAGAAGTAGAGGCGATGCACGGGCGTTCCCGCATTCGCATGGATTTGTGCGTTGCGACCACTACCCTCAGAGAAGGTATTACGTCCCAGGAAGACGCGTTCTACGGTCTCGTTATTGTTGGCGACGACCAGAAGACTCATCCTCGCACCAGGCCCGACGAAGTTATCAGTAAAAATGTTGTCATCTCCACTCGCTAGTTCGAGCCCAGCGGTTTCAATTTCAGTTCGATAAGCTGGCGTAATAATCTTGTTGCGACGAACTGCTGTCTTACTCGCGCTCGCCATACTAATCCAGCGATCGACTTGGTTGTCTTCAACGACCGAGTTGCTGCTGCCACCAAATAGTTCAATGCTGAGGCCATCGCCTGCCCATTGAACACTCGTAGGGCCGTCGTAAAGTCCCGAATCAATGACCGTGTTACGTTGGACAACCATGTTGGATGAATGAGCGAAATGGATACCGGTCCGACCGACGTCTTGGATCAGATTGTTGACTACCTTGTTGCTCGGGGAATTGTTTCCCCGAATGGCCGTACCACGGATAGCATCGACGCCAATGTTGCGTATCTCATTCCCCTCGATCAGTGAATTGGAAACACCGCTGGCGAAACGGATGCCCGAGTTCGATCCTCCCGAGAAATCCGTTTGTACCTGAGTAATATCGCGTACTCGCATGTTGCGAATGACATGTCCCGAAGTGTTTTGGAGAAGGATGCCATTCATGGCCCGTGCTGGACTCGTTCCGTTGCTTTGGGTACCCGTCCCGTCGACAGTGAAATTCTCCAAAGTCACATTGTTTCGCGACGAGCCATCGATACGAATCACTTCCGAAGTTGTCGAACTTCCCATGTACTCAAGCGTTGAGAGATCGCGACCGAGGCCACTGATTGTAATTCCCGTTGTCGGGAACACAGGACCGCTGAGGTGGAACGTGCCCTCGGGAATAATAACACGGTCCCCTGGTGAGGCTGCAAAGATGGCCGTCTGAATGGCAGTGCGATCATCTCCGCCGCCACTGGTGGCACCGAAGTCAGTGATGACAAAGTCAGCCGCGTTAGCCATGCCAGCTATTCGGCTGACAACGAATGCTGTAATCAGGCAGTGAGCTAACTTTTTGGTAGCTGTTTGCGCAAACAAAGGCCTCTCCTCATGTTCTGTTTAGCCGAAAACGATGGTTCCGCACATCGTCATGGCGTCATTGCGATTGCTGCACACGCCGCACACTTGGTAGACGAAGCATGGCAGCATTCAGAGTCAACTAGAATGCGAAATCTGTTTTCATGTCAGCGTCATCGTTAATCTGGGGCAAGTTCGGTTTCTGCCTGCTCTGGTTTCACTTTTCCCGCCAATAGTGCTTCATACTGAGCGTCGTCACGGATTTCCTTCACCTCGCTGGAAGTGAATCCCACCAAGCGGACTCCGTCGAGCCCCTCGGTTTCGAATGTCACCGGGTGGTAAGGGCCCATTTGTCCGCCTCGTAACCCATATCGCACCTTGATTTCTGCTTGGTCGCGTTCGGATATGAACAATGATTCCAGGTTGCTTCGATCGATTCCCATTTGTTTAAGGTTCTTCGCAACCCTTTCTTGCGCGAGTAACTCAATGAATTCAGCCTTGTCACTCGGGCCGTCGAAATTGCCATTGCGATGCTGAAAAAGCAAATAACAGTTCGCAAGCCTCTGAACGTTGTTCTTGTTGAGCTCAGCCACCTGCTTGCTGAAATCAGGTCCACCGCAGCCGAGGCAAGTGAACACGATAACTAACGCACAGTTAAAGATTCGTGCGAAGGTTCTGGGACTGAGTGGGTAGGAATCCATAGAACAAAATCGATTAGCGTGAAATGGGAATCATGTAGATGATTCGCTGATAAACTCTGCCTAGAGCTCAGGCGCGACGCGACCAGTCGAACGACGACCAAGGATCGCAAGCGTCAACCCGTCGACGTCATCATTGACGAATCGAACGGACCCATCGGCATAGACCGCAAGCATGCCACCCGAATGAGCGGAACCGAGTCCTCGATCGCCGGCATAACTTCCCGATTGTTGGAATCGCTGGTTGACTGCGGTGCCGTCAGAAATAACGGCTTGCCCACCTTGCTGAAAGTCAATCGGAGTGACGGGTCGCATGATGTCCCAATCGCAGCCATCAAAGTAGCTTTCCGCATCCCACCAGTTTCCATCAGAGGGAGGGTTGTCGCCGAATGTGTAACGCTCAGCGGCGATCGATTTCTCAGCGATCATCAGAACATTTGAAGTGCCGTCCTCGATGGCACTGCTATCTACTTTTGAGTACCGGTGCAACATTAACGGGCGAGCTGAGGGATTGCTCTCGTAATCGCTCGCGTTGCCGCGGAAATGGCCTGCTTGCTTGATGACACCTGTACACAATTGCAACTCTTGAACCTCTTCAAACGGTTTGCTGTGTTGCATGCCAGCATCCCAGTTCCAAGCCGCCGGAAGGCTCGAGTCCCGTAGTTTAGCATGAAACGTGGGGGATGCAACGATGCCGCAATAGTCTCCAACGGGGTAGGGGCCATCACCTGTCGGCAAAAAAACGTAGGAGCGGTCACCACGGGACGGACAGTTGAAAAGCGGAACCCTTTGGAAACGGAAAGCCGACGAACCTACCATCCCTTCAGCCTCGCGAAGCTGGGTGAGGTTCCCCTGCTCCGCGTAGTTGAGTATCTGGAATGACCAGCCCAGGTTTTCATCAGGCGTGACGGCCTTCATGTGACCCGCCCCGAAAACCCCACCGCCGTTATAGCCGGCCGTCGGATAATGTCCCAGCGCGGACTCTTGATTGAGGCACGCTAAGCCAATTTGTTTCAAGTTATTCTGACATTGTGTTCGTCGAGCCGCTTCACGTGCTGCTTGAACTGCAGGTAACAGGAGCCCGACGAGAACTCCGATGATCGCTATCACCACGAGCAGCTCGACAAGTGTGAACCCTAGGGTGCCATGTTGCCTGTGACGCGGATTGAGACATTTCTGTTTTTTCATCGTGTTCCGTTGCTCCTTCTTTGGCATGGACCGTGTCGATCGCCAGTGAAGCGTTCCCTGTGCACGCCACTGCCTCTTCCTAGCTAAGGGTCAACCCTCTTGCCTGCCCCCAGGAGGACAAGCGAATTGTTAAATCATTCCAGCCAACTTGACGTCTAATTGAAAGGTTCGCATTGAAGGCTTGCACCCGGCGTGCCATCCGCAGACGAATCGCCGGGTGCACGTTCTTCTAACAATTATGCACGTCGACGTAGTACAGAAAGCATCGCAGAGAGACTCCCAAGCAGCAGGAGTGCTGTTGAGGGCTCTGGAACTGCCCCCGCGGATGCGACTGATGGGTTGGCATTATTACCATAGTTATCCAGAAAGTCAGTCAAGCCCTCCGGGGTTCCGTTAGTACGCTGCCACTCCAGGAAATCTCCGCCATCGACATCTCCGTCGCCATCAAAGTCGCCAGCCGTAGCATTAACCGGTGCGATTCGCCATTCCTGAATTTCCAATTGATGGACGCCAGCATTGAATGTTGTGAGACCAAATTGCTGAGCCTTGATGGGGTCCATGCCGCCAAATGCGTCGATAACCGACTGATCGCCTGCGTTTCCGAAATCGCCGAATGAGTAATTCTCAGGGGAAAACGGCACGCTGATCGTAACAAACTCAGTCGCTCCCTCTTCAAGTCCGCTAATATCGGCACGGAACTGCGCGAAATCGAAGTCGCCATCGTCATCAGGGTCTACATTGATGCGGAAATCAATTTCGGTCGCTCGTGTCTGATTAACGGGGTCATCCAGCGGCAGTAAGCGTACGTCCATCTCGAACTGAGCTTGGCCTCCTCCTGGGATCTCGAAGACTTCACCGCCTCCAAATTGCTTAACCCAGACGCCACCCTCGGTTTGATTCGAGTCTTCACTTACAGGCAGGGGGTCGCGTAAGAGGATGACGTTGTTGACCGTATCAGCTATGATCCTAGGCCCCGTGGCAGGACTGATCATCTCTGCCAAACTGCTGAAGTTACCACCCTGAGCAAAGGCTGCAGCATCGATCCGTACCAGCGGTGCTGTAGGGTCGGCTTCTGCCGTCAGCAAGATGTTGTCGAGCGAGAAGCCGTGACCTGAGACAAAGGTTTCATTAGGGTCAACACCAGCCTTATTGATGTTCGCTTGAAAGGTGAATCCGGTTGTGCCTAGTGAATTGAGGCCCGTAATAAAATCCGACGCGTCGAGAGTAGAAAGTGGAATGTTGAAGGACTGAAAAGCCCCCGCGGTATCAAGTGCTCCCAGCCCTAAGTCAAGCGGGAAGGCGCCACTACCCATACCATTGGGCTGCAAACGTACACCGTTGAGTGTCGCACCACCTAACGTAGCGATGTCGAAGCTAAGGTTCACTCGGTCAATGTTTTCTTGAGCAATTGAACCACTTACGAATTGCCCATCGAGGGCAAAATCAAATCCCGTCAATCCACCACCAGCGAAAGCAGCATCGGCAAGAAGAGTCGCATTGGTTTCGTTGATGCGAACGCGTCCAACAAATCCACCGTTACCGAACGCGTTATTATCGTAGCTAACGTTTAGTGGGTTCCCCCCTGGGTTGTCGGGTCCTGAAAACCCAAAGCCACCTGTTGGAGTGTTGTCAAAATCGAAATCCGCAATCGTATTGATTTGGCCGTATGATCCAGAGGTAGTAAGCAAGCACAACGCAACCGCAGTGAATGCATGAAACGACGCTCGAAAAGTCATCAGAAGCCTCTAACTGAGTTTTAATGGAGAATAACTGCCAGTAGTTGGCAATCCGACTGCCTATCACCAGCGAACTTTTGCCGTATATATCCTTCTCCCTGCACCTGTCGGCGGGCCAACTGAGGGAGCTTGACCCACCGACAGTGTGAGGGAAGTCTCTACAGACTACTTACGGCGTTGACACACGCCCAAAGCAAGCGTGCCGAGGCCGAATAAAGCTAGGCTTGAGGGTTCGGGGATGGTTACGCCGGTGACACTGACGTCTTTGACGAAAACATTCGCTGCGGCAACGACTGAGTTATTACCCTGATCGCCGTCTTCACCCGCTTGGGGAAGCTGAAAAGCAAATTCAAAGTGAGTAATCGGCGCGCCAGTCATATCAACCGCAGGAATCACAACGCTAAAATCCAAATCCTGAAAGCTCGTTGCGTTATTCATGTCAGCAAAAGGTCCGAAGGCTTCGACCCGATTGGCAAACTCACTGCCACCGCCGAATTGCAAGTTGCCATCGTTGTTTGCGTCGTTATAAAAGCGAAATTGCAAGCGAGCTGCAGTTACCCCAGGGTTGGCCGTTGAAAGGAACTTGCCGACGGCGTTGAGTGTATCGCCCGGTGCTAGACCAAAGCTCGATAAGTCGATAAAGTTCGGACCATAGAGATCAGAGAATGAGGCGAGTGGGTCGCCCGTAATATTGGTGCTAGTACCACCCGTGGGGTCCGTGACACCTACCATGGAATCATCGAGCCCAAAACGGGCGTTAAGCTCATCGCCGTTTGGAGCATCAATCACCACAACAGTTGCGGCTGATGCGCCAGAGACACTAATCAGCGCTGCAACACATGTGGCAGCAAAAAACTTCTGAATCATTAGAAACTCCTCCCAAAAAGAAAAAACAAAAGAATCTCGGCTAATCTGCTCAACTCGCAAGCTGAACGTCTGCCCCGACTAGCTGGACATCACCTGACGCATAGCAACAAGATCATCTCGATTCGTTTAACTCCGAATCCCAAATAATCGCCCGAGTCAATGCGTTTGCACGCAAACTCCCATCGAGTCGAACGAGCTATAGCCTCTCTAGTAGGAAAACAGCGCGAGAGGCCGGATCGTCAACAATTTAATCGTATCGATTGGAGAAAAATTATTGCAAGCTATTGCTGAAACCGTCTCCCGCGCGCAAGTCACTTAGGTAAAACCATTTACGTCAAAATATGGGCGTTAGAATGCGGGAGGCAACCTATGTACTCCCTTGCTGTTGGGGGCTGAGCGGGCTTGAAGCTGGTGATCGTACAAACCCGAAAGATTATCGTTGACAAACACACCGATTGGTTCGTTTGTTAGTTAGCGGAGTTCAACTAGAAGCTCTAAATTTCTCGGTAGACTGTTGTCGGCTCCAATGGGTAGTTGCTGAGGACTCAGATTATTCCCGGTAGTTATTATGCGACCCACCAGCGATTCCAACTTCGAGAGGTCTCAAACAACATCGTCTGCATCGAGCCAGCCAGGATCGAGTCAGCCAGCGTCAGGTGGCGAAGTCACTGATCGCGGAGTCACTGAGGAGTTCTATCAGCTTCTTACCCAACATCAATCACGTCTTCGTGGCTTTGTTAGGTGTTTGCTATTTAACGCTGCCGAAGTCGATGATGTGTTGCAAGAGACGAATGTGATTCTCCTACGCAAAGCGAGAGGCTTTCAGCCGGGGACGAACTTTTGGGCATGGGCGAGCACAGTTGCCCGTTACGAGGTGTTGTCACACTTCAAACGGTTGGGGCGAAACAAGCATGTTCTCAATAGCGAACTGATGCAAGAACTAGTGGTTGTCGTCGAAGAAAGGCTTGAGAATCTCGAAGAGCGCCGCAGCGCACTCTCTGAATGCTTTGAAAAACTGACACCCGCCCGCCGGCAATTATTAGAGATGCGATACAGTCTAGGACACTCAATTGCGGCGATTGCGGAAACAACGCAGCGTCCTGCCGGCTCGATTCGACAAACGCTGTATCGGATTCGTCAAACTTTAATGGCTTGCATTTCCGCACGCCTCAAGGCGGGACAGACCCCAGGCATTTAAGTCCGTTTCAATGAACTAGAGATATTAGATACTTAAACACTTACGGACAGCACCAATTATTATCTTATTATCTTTTAGCGAAGAGCAATGAAACACCCCTACTCCGAAGACGATTGGGCAGATCTGCTTCAGAGAATCGTTGACGATGAAGTTTCAAGTGTTGACTTAAAGCGTCTAGAAGCGATTCTGTTGGACGATGGTGCGAAACAAGGAGAGTTTGTCGATTATCTTTTGATGCATGATCTGCTTGACGAATGGCTTGGTCCAGAGGGGCTGATCGGTGCCGTTGACATGCTCTCCAGTGATGAGACGCTGCCCCACTCGCCTAGCGTAGTGTCAGCAGGAGCCTTGGCGTTAGAGACGAAAGCGGAGCGAAGATTCTCAGCGAACTTAGTTTGGGGCCTCGCGATTGCTCTCTTAGTCGCGATGGGTACTTGGGCCTACTGGCCCATACGGCATCAACCGAATCGCTTCGCAAAAGCAAGTTCCGATGAGAAACACACTCAAAACGAAGCTATCGCAGTTGCCCGGCTTGCGAGCGGCTATCAGGTGCAGTTTAGCCAAGACAAGCAGCCAGAAGGC
Organism: Lacipirellulaceae bacterium; assembly: GCA_040218535.1. Lineage (NCBI taxonomy): Bacteria > Pseudomonadati > Planctomycetota > Planctomycetia > Pirellulales > Lacipirellulaceae > Lacipirellulaceae bacterium. The sequence continues at coordinate 31,980 of JAVJRG010000007.1, forward strand.
GACTCCTTTCGAGCCGGAGAATATCGCTTGGAGCGTGGGGCCGCAGGAGTCATCTTTGATAATGGTACGAAACTGGTCGTTGAATCTCCAGCAGAATTTACGATCGTGAATAGCATGTCGGTCGTGCTACACCAAGGAAAGGTTCGAGCTCACGTCCCCGATGCGGCTAAAGGATTTACGATCTCCACACCCGACTTCGAAGTTGAAGATCTCGGCACGGAGTTTGGCGTTTCGGTGCTCGATGATAAAACAGCCGATGTTCGCGTGTTTTCAGGCAAGGTGCGTTTGCTGCAAGAAGGAGAACTCCTCAAAGAGTTGGCTGTCGGCAGCGGAGATTCTTGGTTGCAAAGAAATGGTCCCGAAATAGCAAACATCCGCGGGACTAGCTACCTCACTTCGGCTGATCTGGGACGTCGGCGATGGAACGAATTCAAAGCTGAACTCTTGACTGATCCCACGCTCGTTTTCTATCTCGACTTCGAGCGAATTAGTCGAGAACCCAGCCGTGTCGCCAACGTTGTACGCAATGATGAGATGTCTGACGGTGTCCGACGCGGTAGTGCGATTGTTCAAGGTCGCTGGCCAGGTACGAAAGCCATGCTGTTTGAAAGTTTCGATGATTCGCTGGATGTTGACATTCCTGGAGAATACGAGGCATTTACAATTACAGCTTGGCTACAACTTCATTCGTTTAGTTGGCCCTATCAAACGATCCTCAATTCAAATGACTGGAGGCAAGCGACCCACCATTTCAACATCATGCGAAATGGCTCGCTCGATGGCGGTATTCGTCGTGACGAGAATAAAGACTTCGAGAATTTCAGGATTCACTCAAGCGAAGGAGAAATACAAGTCGGCGATTGGAAGCTTGTTTCGTGCGTCGTGAATGCACGGCTTGGTCAGGTCAGCTACTATGTTGATCGAGAACTGGTCTCGGGTAGTAAAGTTGAGCTTCCGCAGTCCTTTTTGACTTTTGGCCCGAGTACCATTGGCAACTGGGGGCACACGCCAGATTTCGCGCCAGGAGGCCCCCTATTCTACGATCGCCCGCTCTGCGGTCGCATCGACGATATCGCACTTTACAGTCGGCCATTGACGGCAAAAGAAATCAGTGAACTTTACAGGGCCGGAAATGGTTTCAAGTAATCGACTTCTAAGCTGCTTCCTTGGATTTTGCTACGCTTATGCCTTCGGGTGGTCAGCATTCGCTGCCGAAAGTGAAGTCCTAGGGCGTGTTCATATTGAGGAGAATCATTTCGGCAAAGTAGTTGTCGCCGCCGACGACCAACCCATGCGCGGAACGTCAGTGATGATGAATAAGTATCAGCGGCACAACGGGGAGACACGCTACTTCTACGATCCAGAATACTGGCAGATGTTGAGGGCTAATGGCATCACAGCACTTCGCATAGCGGTGTTTGATCCTTGGCAACGGGCCCACGGTGATCCGGGGGACACCACGCCCTATCCGCATGGCGACTTTAGTGATCTCTACGATCAGGCGGAGATGTTCTATGAACTGGACTATCTCATTGAGACGGCTGGCAAGCATGGCATGTCGGTTCTCGTCAACTACCACAACACCGGTGGCTATCGCGATCCCGACCATTCTCAGCCGACGAACGAGAAGGGGGAGTTCCCCTACTTGGAATCAATGGATGAAGTAGTCAACTTTTGGGAGCTCGTGGCCCCTCGTTACGCAAACCGCACGCACGTCTTTTACGAGCCACTGAACGAATACGCAAAATGGCGGCCCGACAACTACACAGATGAAGTACTCGGAGATACGTATCGCATCTACGAAGTGATTCGCCAGCGAGCCCCTCAAACTCATATCGTTTTGCTATCTTTCGCAAACCACATCCCACAAGACCCAGTAAAGCATTCGATGCTCAAAACCGCGCGAAAGTTGGCTGCGTTGGGAGTCGATTTTTCCAACGCATCGGTCGCGTTTCATCCCTACAACCCGAAGCCTGAGCATGTGAATCCCGAAAAGTATATTCTGGAACTGATGGCCGAGTATCCCGTCATTAACACGGAGCAAAACTTTCCAGTGAAGTCGATAGAAGAACTCGACTGGCTCGACGCCAGCGGTTTAGAAGGTGACAAGCTTGGGGTGCAATCAATGGAGCGGCTGGGTATCAGTTGGTTCCATTGGAACATCGATACGCCGAAGAGATTTCGTGACTACTACATCGGCAAACTGCTACCGGATGCCAAGGAGAAAGGATATCTTTGGCAAGCGGCAAGTCAGGAGCACGAAGCTGATCCTGTCCCAGAATGACACGGCTGACTGCTTGCTCTAAAACATCTTACCGGCGAAAATACCTGCACCTTCGATGCTGATCGAGTGAGATCGAAACGGCGCACCTATGAACTTCCGCAATAGCAACGACTTCGCTTCAGAACGGCACCAATTTTTTGGGTACCCCAGAATATATTCACTGACCAGTACAAGCAAGTTTGTGTGCAGCGTCCGAAACGGATTCGAACGTACTAGAGCTCCTAATAAGTGATGATTTCATAATTGCTATGCCGCTAACTCAGCGTGCGAGTCTCGTCGGCAAGCAATTCTACTTCCCAACACGTTTTTCTAAGCTGCTTTAGTTTATGCCATCTACGCTAGCACCTGACCTGTTGAGTTCAGTAGCGGTCGCCATAATCCTGGTCACGAGCATCTCTACAAGAGCAGAAGAGTTAGCTCGGCCCAACGTTGTACTCATTCTTGCAGATGACCTAGGGAATCACGATCTAGGTTGTATGGGTAGCGACCTCCACCAAACGCCCAACATCGACGCGTTTGCCGAACGAAGCGTTTTGTTCACGAATGCCTACGCTCAACCCACTTGTTCGCCGAGCCGCGCTGCCATCCTCAGCGGTAAGAATCCAGCCCGCCTAGGGATCGTTGGTCATGGTGGAATTCGTTCGATGTCAGGCGGAGGCGAATTCTTAATCGCGGAAGAATACACTCTCGCCGAGGCGCTGCGTGATGGAGGCTATTCGACATGCCATATCGGCAAGTGGCATGTCGGCGTCAACGAAGATACCGTGCCTGAAGCTCAGGGCTTCGAAAAAGTAATCGCCTCGAACGATTTCTGTTGTCCTGGGAGTTTTCATTATCCCTATCGAAACAAGAGTAAGTCCGGGAAGGCCCTCGAACGCAGCGCCGTACCGGACTTGGAAGGCTACCAATCGGGCGATCATCTTACTTATTGTTTGGGCGAAGAGGCGGCCAAGTACCTGGAAAGCCGCCGCGGCAACGATCAACCCTTCTTACTTAACCTTTGGTACTACGCGGTTCACACACCCATCGAGGCAAACAAAGAAAAGGTAGATCACTTCAAGGATCTCGTGACGCCACGCGCAAACCACGACAATCCCAATTATGCGGCACTCGTTTCGCATCTCGACGACAGCGTAGGTCGAGTCCTTTGTGCCCTGGAGGATAATGGCTTGGCCGAGAATACCATTGTGATCTTTTTTAGTGACAACGGTGGCGAGGTTCGCAAGGGCATTACCTCGAACGCTCCACTCCGGTCAGGAAAAACAACCGTCTACGATGGTGGCACACGTGTACCACTCATCGTCCATTGGCCGGGCGTTACGAAACCAGGAGCCCAATGCGACGAAAGCGTTGTCGGGCACGATCTCTACCCGACGCTCCTTGCGGCCACCGGTGTTTCAGGGCGTTCCGATCAGAATAAAGCGATGGACGGCGTAGACCTGACGCCGCTGTTGCGTGACTCCAGCGGTCGACTCAAACCTCGCTCACTGAAATGGCTGCGTTACGGTGAAGCCGTGCATTATCCGACCTACGGCGACGATCCGGTGTTCGGCCCTAGTGCAGCGATTCGTGAAGGGGATTGGAAGATGGTTCGGCGTTATCCTACGCCACATGGTTTGGAAGAGCGATTCGAGTTATTCAACCTGATAGACGACCCCGGCGAAACAAACAATCTCGCCGCGTCTCGTCCTGAGATACTCGATCAACTGAAGGGAGAGCTTACCGACTGGCAAAGCGAAATCAAGATCCCAAGTTATCGGGCATTAGCCTACCCTGCTTTTGAAAAGCTGGAGCTGCGGGAATAGCGATACGCATCTAATCGATGGCTTGTTACGGCTGTTAGCTGATGATCGATTTCACAACGTGCGCAGGTTCAACCCCGCTGAGTTTGAGGTCGAGTCCCTGAAACGGATACGTGAAGCGATGATGCTCGATGCCGAACAGGTGCAGTAGCGTTGCGTGCAAGTCATGTACTGACACAACATCCTCGACTGCACGGTAACCGAGCTCATCGGTTGCCCCGTAGACGATACCGGGCTTCACTCCGGCACCGGCCATCCAGATACTGAAGCTATTGATGTGGTGATCTCGGCCAGTCCCCTGCGCCATGGGCGTGCGTCCGAATTCGCCACCCCAAATCACCAAGGTGTCTTCGAGCAAGCCGCGACTCTTGAGTTCAGACAACAGCGCCGCGGTGGCTTGATCGGTATCTCTTGCTGATTTTTTGAAATCTCTTTCCAGGCTAGAGTGGTGGTCCCAACCACGATGGTAGAGTTGGACGATACCAACGCCCCGCTCTAGGAGTCGTCTAGCCAACAAGCAATTCGAAGCGTAAGAACCATCACCGGGAGACTTGATATTGTAAGCCTTGATCGTGGTCGCCGACTCGTCTCGCATGTCGGTCAGTTCTGGAATGGCGGCTTGCATGCGAAACGCCATTTCGTACTGGGCGATGCGAGTGTCGATTTCCGGATCGACTACGCGTTTCTGCATCCCCACATTCAATCGGCGGATCTCATCGATCAACTCACGCTGCGTGGCGCGATCGATACCGCGAGGGTTATCGATGTAGTGGACTGGTGCCCCCGACGCTTGGAACTGGACGCCTTGGTACCGGCTGGGTAGAAATCCAGCGCTCCACTGTCGCGCAGAAATTGGCTGCGAGCCCGGTCCGGACGAGGACATCACGACGTAGCCTGGCAGGTTCTCCGTTTCTGCTCCCAAGCCGTACAACAGCCACGACCCCATGCTGGGACGGCCTTTAATGATTGAGCCACTATTCAAGAAGGCGTGTGCCGTATCGTGATTGATTTGCTCGGTGGTCATGCTGCGAATAATGCACAGATCGTCAACATGTTTGCCTGTGCGAGGAAACAGGTTCGACCACTCGATGCCGGACTGCCCAATTTTCTTGAATTCAGCGATCGATTTGCGGGCGATCAACGGCTTGTTTTGCAGTTGAGCAAGTTGCTCCCCTTTCGTGAACGATTCAGGAAAGGGCTGTCCGTCTAGCCGGTCCAACTCTGGTTTGGGGTCCAACGACTCAAACTGACTGGGCCCGCCTGCCATGCACAGGTGCAGGAGGCGTTTGGCACGCGGCGCAAAGTGGGGCAGGCCTTTTTGACTCGGCCACGGATGTGCAGCATTCGTGGCGCCGCTTGCTTGCCCGGCCGCAAGTGAGGCTAGCGCAAGCGAACCCACTCCGGCAAACGATTGGGACAAGAAGGTACGTCGTGCGATTTCAAATTCGGCATTCATGGTTTCGCTAGATGGCTCAAGCGGGACAACACGGCGTGGTTTCAGTTCCGTAATGGTATGTTGACTAATATCTGGTAATGCATTCGTGTGAGTTCAAGATCGCTCGGCAGGCCTGAGACCAGGCGGCAAGTTGCGTGTCCGCGGTCAGGCTCGTCGGCCTGTATCGCACTGCGCCCAAGAATGTCTGTGCTCGTTCTGGTGCCTGCTGGAAACGACGTTCTTGACGACGTACGAAGTCCGTTAAATGCCTGAGTTCTTCCTCGCGAGCAGGACGCAATAAAGCACGATGAAAGGCACGCTGTAGAAAGTCTTCGAGCGTCGGATTTTCGACACCTTGCAGCAGCTTATCTGCCATCGCCACCGACGCCTCGACAAAGGAAGGGTCGTTCAGCAAGGTTAACGCTTGTTGCGGGCTATTCGAGAGAGGACGCTCAGCAACGCACTCATCGCGAGCGGGTGCGTCGAAATTGGTTAGCATGGGATGTAAGAAGGTGCGCTGCCAGTGCGTGTAAACGCCTCTTCGGTATTGCTCATGCGCAGGACTGGTCGGATAGGAGCGTCCTGGAGGCGAGATTATTCGCCAATGCCCTCGCGGCTGATAGGGAAGTATACTCGGTCCGCCGAGGTAGCGTTTCGAAAGTAAGCCAGCGATTTCAAGGGCGTTGTCACGCAGAACTTCTGCTTCCAAGCGACGAGCAGACTGCTGGGCTAGCAAGCGATTGTAGGGATCGACTACTTTCAAGTCGTCTCTAATTGCAGCAGCCTGCTGATAGGTGTTACTAAGTACCATCAGCCGAACGATGTGCTTACGATCCCAGCCGCTGTTGATGAACTCGCTCGCCAACCAATCGAGTAGCAGCGGATGACTGGGCCATTCGCCCTGACTGCCGAGATCGTCGAGCCGGGAAGACAAGCCCGTGCCAAAAAACTGCTGCCAGGTGTAATTGACAAAGTGACGAGCCGTGAGTGGATTGTCCGGCGAAGTTATCCAACCGGCGAGATCAAGTCGCGATTGCCTGTGGTCATCTCCCATGGTCTTCGTATCTGTGCTGACTAGGAATTCGGGGGGCCTGGGCTTCACGAATTCACCCTCTTTGCTCTGCCAGTCGCCACGTGGCAACACGCGACTGCGCCGGCGTTTTGCTTCTTCAACCGGCTGCGCAATCATCGTCATGGCGAAGCCCGAGTGCCGTTGTGCTACGAGCCGCAGGGCCTTCCGAAATGCCTCGGGGTAGCGAGTCTTGGGAGTTGTTGACAGAAACCACGCTGCAAAAGTGGCTTGTGCTGGAGACCCTTCAGCTTTCAACCGCTCGCTTACCGCGGGCTTGCCAGCGACATTACGGACGAAAGGAGAGAATGAGACTCGCACGCGGCCTACGTCAGCGGATCTAAGAGTTACGAATAAGGAATCCCCATCTTCGAGAGTTACTGGGCGCTCAAAATGGTACACGGCCGTATGCTTCAGGCGCGCCTCGTCGGAGGGCAGTTGCCATACTTCTGGACCGCTAGCCCAACGCTTGCCCAGGTATTCTGGAATGCGGCTCTGTTTGTATTCCATCGGTCGTTTGCGATCAGCAATCGCCCAGGCGATTTCGAGCTGCTGATTTCTCGAGCGAAAGAGCTTGTCCGGTGGATTGATGCTGACCTTGGGAGTTGGCAGGTCTGGCTTGGTCTGCCACAAAGTATTGCGCTCGGCATCAAGCAAGATGACTCGATAGCCGGTCAGTCGCGAACCGAGCTTCCCGTCGGTTCGATTCCAAATACGAACTTCCTGAATCGCATGTTCACCTGCTAGATTCAATTCCCACCAGGAATGCGATTCTTTATTCGTATGCGAAACGGAGTTGGAGCGTTTCATGTCTCCGTCCGTAATGCCGTCGATCGCTTTGCGGGCTTCGCCACCAGGATAGGTGCTGGACTGTCGGGCAACTCCGGCCGGGGCGACATTCACCATCTGCCCGTCAGCTTGCTTCACCAACACTTCCACTTCCGCCAGAGATAAGAACTGCTGATGCGGCAACTCGATTCGAACATATCTTGGCAACGCTACGGTGGTGGCTGGCGTGTCGCGCTGAGCTTTGGCAACCCTCGTGATTTTGGGAACCGAAAGCTCGAAGTGACCGTCCGCTTGTCGACCGACGAAACCGCCATGACGTTCGTCCGGCAAGACTTCTAACCGCATCGAGACAATGGGAATCGAAGTAGGGGCATGTAGCTCCAGAGTAATATTTTCCGCACCTGCAGGGTCGCCCTCGAATAGCACGCTTTGATCTTCGAGCAGCGTTGTCTTGGTCGCACCTGCACTCTCTACTTTGGAAATCTTTGCCGCTTGCCACCCCTCCGGATTACTTTGCAACCAGGACTTGAGTTGCTGGGCCCATGCTTTCATCTCGGCTGACGTACGCTGCTTTTCAGGAACCGCCGCTGCCGCGAGGTCTTCTACTACTGCTTCGCGTTCCAGCAAGGACGCCCAAGTCGAGGCAGAGTCGATGCGCATCTCTGGAGGAAACGGGTGATGGTTTCCGAATCCATCCAGTTCTGGGTTCGGCGTGTAGTCGTTCGGCGCATAATCGTAGTCGGCATAGATTCCCCACTGCCGCAGATCGTCGAAATAAGCTCCCAGTGAATAGAAGTCCTTGATCGTGAAAGGATCGAACTTGTGGTTGTGGCACTCGCAGCATCCCGTGGTCGAACCGAGCCATGCCGTCCCCAGCAGACGAACTCGGTCAGCCGTGTACTTCGCTAAGTACTCTTCAGGCTGTCCGCCACCTTCGCGGGTCATCATGTTGAGGCGAAGCACCCCGGTAGCCGCCAATTGCTCGGGGGTTGGATTCGGGAGCAGGTCACCCGCCAACTGATCACGGGTAAATTCATCAAACGGTTGATTGCGATTGATCGAGTTGATCACAAAGTCACGATACGGATAGATGTTATGGTTTTGATCGCCGTGGAAGCCCACCGTGTCAGCGAAGCGCACCAGATCCAGCCACCGAATCGCCATGCGTTCGCCAAAATGTGGGGAGCTTAGTAGTCGTTCCACTTCCCGAGCATAAGCGTCAGGAGAATCATCATGGAGGAATCGCTGGACTTCCTCGGGTGTCGGAGGTAAGCCGATCAAATCAAGACTCAGTCTCCGCAGGAGTGTTCGCTTGTCGGCTTGCGGGCTGGGCTTTAAGCTTTCGCGACCGAGTCGATCGTAAATGAAGGCGTCGATTTCATTACCGATCGGTAGCTGCACCTTGGGGACGCTGGGTCGTTCGATTTTGGTGTACGACCAATGTTGTTCGTATTCGGCCCCTTGTTCTATCCAACGTCGGATTAGAGCTTTGTCGTAAGAACTGAGTTGGTGCAGAAAGTCTTCCGGCGGCATTTGCTCACCGTCACCGAGCCCCATGATTCGTTGGTAGACTTCTGAATCTTCCGCTTCACCTGGAACGATGCCGGTACGTGTTTCATCTGACAGCTTGGAAGTTGCTGCCTTGAAGGAATCGATACGGAAGCCCGAGTCATTCGCTTCATCATCTGGCCCGTGACAGACAAAGCAAGTCTGCGACATGATGGGCCGAATGTGCGCATTGAAGGTTACCTTTTGGGGCAAACGCTCATCCGCCGAAGTGCATTGCTCAAAGATGGCCAAAAGCAGTAGACAAACACTAACTCGCATCATTACTTTTCTATTCGCCTGATTGATTGGATCGGCTGAGGTGTGTGTACGCCTATGGTGCCGTAGCATCGACAAACCTACTTCGTCTTCAGAGTCGTTGACGTTGACGAACGCCATTTCGGGCCAAGCTCTAGGTCTTCACGGATCTGCCTAAGAGTTGGCCGGGGATTTTCTGTCTTCTGCAAAGTGATTTTTTGATCTGAGTTGCGGTCTCGATCTGTGATAACAACCGTGAAAATACTCTCGTCTGAATTATAGACGAATACTTCACATCCGGTTGCGGAACTCACTTCTAGGTGGTCTTCACTGGAGAAGATAAGTTGGCCTTCGAGGGCTCCTGCCGTGGGCACGAGTTCAATCAAGACAGTATCGTCCGTAGTTCGCACATTCGCAATTTCCGCAGCCCCCATGCTCATATGCAAGTTGGAGCCGATTAGGGTGGGGCGAGAAGCTGAATCAATTGGCGTCAATCGCAGAAGTCGAGAGCAGTATTTCGGCACGCTATCGAACTCATAGGAAAGGTCCTGAATGCCGTGATATTTCTCCTCCCAAAATGACCAGACATGAAATTTCTGGTCTGCTGTTTCTGCAGGCGCGCGATCTATTTTCAGATTTTGAGATTCGTGATGATCGGGATTCCAAGTCACCATCGAGATCCACTTGCCCCAATCACGGTTCGCAACGAACCCAAATTGCGAGTTCAGCACATCCGTACCGCCTGACAAGTTGTAGCCTTTCTCGGGCGTCACTGGGTGCATAATCTCTAGCATCCTCAGTTTGTTCTCTGTCAGAAAGTGAGAATCGTTGAGAAGGTCGGACACCATCATCGTCCCGCCATAGAGCGAAAGGATGCCGTGGAAAGTTTGGACGGTGTCCATGTTCTGATAGTGTTGTGCCTTCTTATTTTGACCAACAAACCGAGGGTCGAGGAGCGCATTGCCCGTGTCATCAATGCGTGTCACGTCGGGGTCACAGGCGATCAGTCGGTTGTAGAATGACGCACAGCCAATCTGCAGAATGGGAAACCATGAACCGTGAACGTTGGATGGTTTGCCAAACTCATTGGGGGGATAGCAGAAGGCCCACTTTTGATTGCTGTCGGTTCCTATGCGCGTGGCATCAGCGATACCCAGCACAGCTCGCGCTGGTCCTCCGTTGCAGGCCAGCAGATAGCTCTCCTCACCGATGGCATCTCGCCATAATTGATATTGACGACGTTGCATTTCAAAACGGGTTGCTTTGGGGTCCCAATAGCCGGATTCAATATCCGCCACCAAAGAGAAGTCTGTTTTGAAGTAGCGGTAACCCTGGTCGTAAAGCCGCTTCAGTTCACCCGTCATGTACTCGGCTGCGGCAGGTGACGACGGGTCGAGTGAACCTGTCGTTGGCTTGCCGATTCGGGCTCCCACATACCACGACTTGTCGAACGCACGTACTCCATGGCCTCCTTGACCACCGAAATGCACTAGCCGACCGTCGATAATACGTTGGGAGTTTGGTGTGGCCGGGCATAGCCACACACCCGGCATCACGTTGGCTTCACGGAATGCGCTGGCCAGTGCCCCCATGCCACGCTTGAATTTACCATTCGCGTGCCACCGATGCCTTCCTATCGACCAGCCCTCGTCAACTTGGAGGGTCTGGAAGGGATAGCGATCCCGGTGCTTAGCCACATAGCTGGCGACCTTCTGGCAGTGCTGTTCCGTTACATGAGCTCCGGCACAGTACCAGCTGCACCAGCCAAACAAAGGAGGAGTATCGCGTGGCTTGAAGGTCGTTCGCAAATACTGTACGACCGCTTCACTTGCCGATTTCCATGATGCCGTGGATACCAAGATGGTCTCGCTGGAACGGCTTTCATCTGGTTCTACCAGAACACCGGTCATTTCGCTGGTCACGTCGATTCTTAACTGCTCTCTATTTTTCGGAGTGTGCAGATGAGTCCAGACCCAGGAGACATCGCCAACTGCGCTAATGCTTAGCCCTGATTCACCGTGGTTGGTATATAGCGTGAAATCCTCTTCGTAGGGAATCTCACGGACTGTGTCGTCCGGGCTTGATTGGTCTGTGCGTAGTTGTCCTCTCTCGATGAGGTCGTGCAACGTGTCGTAGTAGCGAGCGTATTTCAAGTAGCGTGACGCGGTCATCCATGCCGCAGTGCTTCCGTCGACTTGTAGCGCGCCGGGTGGTGTGTCAATCAGAAAGAAACGCCGGAGGCGAATGGGCTTGTCGCTACGATTCGAGAATTCGCAGCGAAGCGTACCGCCGGGATGATTTTGCAATTGCGTTATCTGGTACGCCAACTGATAGCCACCAGGATGGCTCCAAAGCAGAGTCGTCGCGCGTCCTGGGCCCAACGGTGTTTCAGTTTCGTGAACTTCGCTTTTATGCGGGGGTCCAACGATTCGCCAGTCGATTAGCTTATCAGACGAATCAAGCAACTGGACGCCTGGGCGGACATCTTGAATGGCGACTCCTTCACCGTGGATCGAAGCAACACCACGGTCCCTATCGATTTTGATCTCGGCAATCGCCGCATCATCAACGGTGAAGACGGCAACAAGGAGAACAACCGGCATACCTACACGAAACATGGGTGAGTACCTATCAGAATATCTGTCTAAAAATCGCAAATAATGCCTCGTGTCGAACACCCGAACTGGATGTTTATTCCCAAATATTGTGCATAGGGTAGATGACTAATTCTTTGACTTGAGCATCGCTGCTGATCGCGAAAGTAGGCCCCGGATCGGTGTGCAGGGAGCCCATCGAATAAGCTGCTTCGCCCTTGTTCCAAAAGCACTCGGTTATGCCGCGATCGATTAGAAACCGGGCGTGCAAGTCTCCCCGGGGATGAAGTGACATAGCTCCGTTGTCGTTTCCATTTTTCGTTCGTGTGAGCTGCTTTGTTGACGTGTCGAAAACGAACCCATGCTGCGAGAGCGTGACCTCCACCTTAGCTTTTTGCTCATCCTTCAATACCAGGATAATGTCGTATAACCCCTCCTTCGGCAAATTGTTGAGTTGCTCCTGGCATTCGCTGCCGCTTACGTTTTGCACACGAACGATTGGCTCGTCACGCAGTTCTTCTACTTCTTGGGCCGGTTCGTAGTGCAACACGTCATCTCCGTTGATTGCCCGGAGCGTCATGCGCAATGGGAGCGTGGCACAGCTGTTGAAGGGCTCATCGGGAAAACGTGTGCCGGCCGCCCAGCCCATCATGAGATGCCTGCCATCGGGCTCGTTGGCGAACGTGAGTGCTCCGTAGAAGTTGGGACCTTGATGAGCGCGGCGTATTGGCGTGACAGGCGTGAATGTCCGGCCATCGAAACGGCCCAATTGATAGGCAGATCCAATTTTCGTCGGTGGCTTATCAAACGCCTCGCTATTGTAGCCCCCGTACAGCAGCCAAAGGTCTTCCCCAGTTGTGGGGGACTTCATTTGTAAAAATTCAGGGCACTCATTCCAACCGGGAAGCACGCTGACCTGCTCCCACTGCTTCAGGTCTTTGGAGCGCAGAATTCTATAGGTGCGCGGTTGGCCGACAAATAGAATCATAACGAAATGCTGCGAAGGCTCGTGCCAGATAACTTTCGGGTCGCGATCACCTTGCCCCATATTGTTCACGATCGGATTCTCGGGATAGCGCTGCCAAGTTCTGCCTCCGTCGGCAGTCGTCGCTAAATGCTGTGAGAAGGGCGAAGTCCCCGAAAAGAATAACGCCGGCGTTGGCACGGGACGATTGTCGTTGATGCCGGGAAATTCCTGCTCGATAACCATTGCGGTGCCCGAGAAGATGTTTCCCACAGCATCGGGATGCAACGCAATTGGCCATTCTTCCCAGTGCAGTAGGTCACGGCTGACCGAATGCCCCCAGTGCATGTCGAATCCTGTCGAGTGGCCGCTCATCGTCGGATTCGACTGGTAGAAGAGATGGTAAACACCCTCGTGGTGGTGCGTGCCGTTGACGTCATTCATCCAACCCATTCGCGGGCTGAAATGGAACCGTGGTCGGTATGGCCCTTCGTACGCCTTGGGATCAACGAGCTTCTCATTGCTAAACTTCAATCTCTCTAGCACTTTTGCGTCAATCGAACGGTATCGCAATGTTACCTGTTGCCCCCGGAACTCGCTGACGTCCGCGCTGTACCAGAAGTCAGGGTCCTGCCCTTCAGCTGGAAACATTAGTCGCAGAAAACGAAGGACTCGACCGTCCTCTTCAATCGTAAATTTTGCCACCCCAGGTTGTTGACGCTTTTCCCGATCTAGTAGCGGAAGTTGTAGATAGTCACCGTCAATGCGGACCACTCGTGTGCATTCGACGGGTCTGGGTACCGGCTTGTCTGTGCCACGAAAATCGTCAGCATTAATATGGCCCCAGCCTCCAGTGGCATGATCGAAGATCTGCAGTCGGGCGATCTTGCCTTGGTACTTCTTCACATCCGAGCTAACAATCACCATCGTTTCGCTATCGACACCAGTTGCGAGTTCAACAGTTTCGCCCCCCACCAGCAGTTTCACGCCCACCTTTCCGGGCAACTTTCCAGCTCCAATCCGGAACGTGAGGTAAGGATGTCGAATCGTAAACTCGCGAGAAGTCAGCGTGCCAGTCAGCCGATCTCCAGCGATATCGCCTGCTTTTCCAGCCCGGCCGTTGAATTTCTCGTAGCCGCCAATCCACCACTTTCCCTGAAGATTGCTAGACTCCCGTCCTCTTGCTTTTGGGTTATCTCCCTTCGTGGGTTGGATGCGGAAGGCCTCGCCCTCTGCTACCCAGCCCTCCAGCGTGCCCGACTCGAAGTCAGAGTTAGGGAACAAGAGTTCGTCTGCTTGCGCGGCTGAGGCAAGAAGAGTGAGCAAGCAGATTGATAGCATCTTCATAGTAGCTTTCCAAAGTTTGTAGGGAGGATGTTCGGGAATAAAACTATTGCGCTCTGGCACGCTTTGGTGGTGAGTGATCGAAATTCCATATCGTTTGCACTTCAAAGAGTTTAGCCTCACGGAGATTCGCTTCACCTTTGACCATTAGCAATCGGACTGGCTGCGGGACATCAGGAGGGAACGTGGTGAAGGTCATTGTGGCGAGGCCGTCGTTAACGAAAACTTCCAGCGAAGTCGCGTCTGCTAACACACGGAGGCTGCTCAGGGGCTGTTCGAGCTTGACGGTTCGGTCCCTGATGCTAATCGAATGTTGGGTGAGAGAAATCGGCACGCCCAACACGTCGAACAGTATTTGACCTTCTGAGAAAATTGAAAGCTCAAGCTGCAAGTCATACGAGTGAGAACCGACACCCAACTCTTCGATTTGCCCCTCAGTCAGCGCAGCTTGCTTGAGGCCTTCGCGCTTTCCATAGAGTTGGCTGATTTCACAGATTGGCTGCTTGCACAATCGAAGCCTGCCAGCAACGCGTCGCAAAGAGAGTGACGTTGGGAAACTATGCTGCTGGTCGAAGGGCATACCCGGATATTTCCCGCCCCGGATCCAGCAAATCTGAATCACGCGGCCATCAGAAAGATGCTTCCAAGTTTGATTTGCTGACAATGTATCTTTGCTGCCGTAATCAAGCGGCAGTGCTTCCCCGTGAGGCGAAAATCTCGTGCCATCGAAAGTCCCCGTTGTATACTTGGCCCAGTCCATTGCTACCCAAGCTTTCGACTTTTCTCCTTGAATCGGAAGCTCGAAGACATCTGGACAGACATAGAATCCTGAAAGATGGCTTTGTCGGGTCCATTGCTTTAGGTCAGGAGACGTGAAGATCGAAAAACCGCCTTGTTCGTGCGCGGATACTCCTCGTAGCTTTTGTGCATTAAGATTCTCGTACAACACCATGACCCAACGCTGCTGTTGCTCATACCACATCACATGCGGGTCGCGAGCAGATAGCGGGAAGGAACGCTTCGCATCGTGACGCAACTTGAGTACTGGATTCCCTTCGTAACGTTTCCAACTCATGCCTTGATCGTTGCTGAACGCCAAGCATTGGCCCTCGCCCCAACTCGTGAAGACAGCAACCAGCGGCGGAGCTTCGCCAGTCTGCAGACCACTTGTGTTGTCGTGGTCGATAACAGCACAGCCTGAAAAGGCGGGATGTCCGTTGGCGGGGCTTATCGCGTCATTCAGTTGATTCCAATGAATCAGGTCGGTGCTAATCGCATGCCCCCAACGCTTTGCGTTGATGGGCCCTGCTTGAAAGAAGAGATGATACTTGCCATCAACGTACACCAATCCGTTGGGGTCGTTGATGTAACCCTTGGCAGAAGTGAAGTGAAATTGCGGACGCAGTGCCTCACGGTACAGTTCGTTAGCAAGGGCACTTGAGCATATGAAGGCAGAGGCGATCAACGGCCAGATGGTGAGGCTGCTCCTGTTGGTGCTAAAGATGTTGCCCATAGTTCTTTGCTCACAGCATCCCGCGGGCTAATTTCCAGACCATTTTGTTTACTTGAACGTCACCAGCTGATATTATCAAATACAGACGATCATTCATATTTGATATCTCAGGCTAATCATCCGTCAGGGCCGAAGCAATGGCTGAAACTCAAAAATCCCAAGCCACCAGCCTCCATCGCGGCCTGTCTGTCTTGGAGTTCCTAGCGACAGCTCAGCCCTCAGCCACGATTGCCGAGCTGTCGGAACGCCTCGGTTACCCAACCGCCTCTCTCTATCGCATTGCGTCTGTGCTAACCGAAATGGACTACCTCGGACGCGATCCGACGACGAAGCGATATCATCTCACCAATAAGATGCTCCGCTTTGGACAACCACAGAGTCAACAGCGCGGCTTGGTCGAGGCGGCAGCCCCAGCATTACGTGGGCTTTGGAAATCAACGGGCGAAACTAGCCAAATCTGCTGCCTTGCCGATACCGACACGGTTGTACTCGAACAGCTTATCTCTGTGCATCCGTTCAAGTATTCGACCAACATCGGTGCTCGAACTCCCAGCTACAGTTGTGCTCCCGGAAAGGCAATGATCGCCTGGCTGCCCGACGAACTACAGGAGAGTTTGATTACAAGGCTCAAGTACAAGCGATTCACTTCGACAACCATCACGAGCCGAAAGCATTTCCGAGAGGACATCAAAGCAATTCGTCGCCGAGGCTATGCGATTGATGATGGAGAAGGCCTGGAAGGCATTCGATGCGTTGCTGCGCCAATACTCGACGGCAACGCTTGTACTGCTGGAGCCATTACCATTGCGGCACCAGCTTCAAGGTTGCCGGATCAAACTATTCAGGCGGTAAGCAAAATCGTGATGCAAGCCGCACATGCCGCAGGCGAATCTTATCGATAGCTCTCCCTCCGAACCGGTGAGTAGGTAAATGGCATCCATTCTTGGCCGTATCTGGAGTTCCCACGATGAAAAAAGCCAAGTCAACGCTGAGAAGACAACTTCGCTACGAACCGCTCGAACAGCGTCAGTTGTTAACGACTTTTTATGTCGACGACGTTGCCACCAACGGGGCTGGAACCTTTGCGAGCCCGTTCAATACGATCCAAGCGGGAGCGAATGCGGCCCATGCGGGCGATGCAGTGCTGATTCGGGGTGGCACGTATCGCGAGACAGTCAGTGTTCCTAGCAGCGGAACTTCAGCGGCCCCCATTACTTTTCGCGTCTACAACGACGAAGAGGTTGTCATCTCCGGTGGCGATTCAATCGGGGGATGGACGCTCGCCCCGACGGTTGGCCCAGACGTTTGGGTTGCGAATGCCCCCTGGAACACCAACGGCAACACCGACGCGAATACGTTCTTCGTCGATGGCGATATGAAATACGAGGCGCGGCTATTTGCCGAGAACGACTTTCTCGACCGCCACGACTGGGGACAACATTCGCGAAGCGATTTTGCGAGCGACTTCTCAAGCATCACGCTCTCACACCTCGCCGGCTATGGCGACGATTATTGGAATGGAGCGACGCTGAACTTCGTGCAGCAATCCGTGGAGATTGTTGACTACCAGTCAGCCACCGGCAAATTCACGTTTGCCAACAGTCTCAACCCGAGTGCGAAGAACGACTGGTACTTTCACTACATCAACGACACACTCAAGGTGCTCGACAAGCCGGGCGAGTGGCATAAGCAAGGCAGTTCCCTCTACTACAAGGCAGCTCCAGGGGAGAACCCGAATAATCTTGAAACCGAACTCAAGAGCCGCCCCTTCGCCTTTCAACTCGGTGGCCGGTCTCACATTACCCTCGAAGGGCTAGTCCTGCGGGGTGCGAGTATCGATACCAATTCGGGCACCAACTTTCTCTCCCTGAAGGACAATGTTCTCTACGCTTATGACCGTGCTAACTTCGGGCGGATGTTTTTCGAGGGCGACAATTACGATGTTCGCGGTAACGAGTTTTACGAGACGTGGAATCAGACGTTCTCCACCACCGGCGATAACCATGTGATCGTCAATAACTACTTCCATGACATCGGGCTGACGCCGCTGAATCGAGTTCTCGGTACCACAGGCGCTTCCGACACGGCGGAGGATTTGCTCTTTAGCCGTAACACTGTGCGTAAATTCTCGCGGAGCGTGTTCGATGGTTATCCCAACAACGCGGACATTAGCTACAACCTGTTCGAGCAGGCGGGGACGTTGACGCTCGATACGGGCGTTTTCGACAGCGATGGGGGTAACGGGAACAGTAGCCAGGCTCAGATTCATCACAACGTGTTCCGTGACACCGACACGCACGACATCTATATGGCGTTTTACGGACGCAATGACAATGCGGTCATTCACCATAACATTATTTACGACTTCCAGTCCGCGGCTCTCGAGGAATTCCGCGCCTTCGGAACGAATTTCCGACAGGTGTATCACAACACGATCATCAGCAACACGCCGCCCAACGGGCGAATTGGTTCGACCCTGCCCGACGCGGTAGTGCAAACGCGGTACAATAACAACCTGCAAATCTCGCTGATTAACACCGAAGCATTGGGCGTCGACACGCGTGGCAATCATAACTTCAAGCCTGGCGATTTCGTCAACTTTGCGGGTGGAGACTTACGCCTGCAAGCCAGCTCAGTGGCCGTCGATACTGGCATTGTGTTGCCGGGGATCAACGATGGCACACACGGGTCCATGGTATTTGGCGGCGAGGCCCCCGACGCGGGTGCGTTAGAACTGGGCCAAGCGATGTGGGACGTGGGGCACGATTCCGCCAACCCACCCAACCCCAACTACAGTTGGACGCCGCTACCGGGGACAAATCTGGCAAGTAACAGCCTGCTGCGAGACGGAATGGATGACTGGACCATCCTCGCCGGAACGACCGATGCTCAAGATCGAAACTCTTGGAACCTGCAACAGTCGGGCGCCGCGCTTACCGGATCCTTCCGCACGAAGAGCATCGAATTCTTGCCAGGGGCGGCAATCAGTAAGACCTACACGGGGCTCAAACCGAACACGACCTATACGTTCGGAGCGGTCGCCCGACTGGCCAATCGACTCAACAATGCTGACGACTATGACAGCTCCTCGGGATCCATCACCACCGGCACGCACCGCGGCGAGGACTACATTACCGACATGACTGCCGGAGAGTGGGTCCGCTACAGCGATGTCGACTTCGGCGAGCCAGGCCAGTACGACCGACTCGACTTTCTGCAAATCCGACCGCCTGGAAAGTTCGAGACGTCGATCGACAACGTCGGCATTCAAGTTCGCTTGGGTAGTCCCACAGGGCCACTGCTGACGGAGATTGAGCGTGTCCGAACCGGCACGCCGGGTGATCGCTGGCGAGCGGACCGAGGTGAGTTCTCTGGCGTTTCTGGTTTGCAAGATTTATATGTCTCGGTCAGCGGTGCCAATTCATCCAATCTGGGGATCGGTAGCTTCCGCTTGCTCAAGTCAGGCGTACCGGCGGAGGATCGGTTAACGGCTCGCATCAGCTCCCCGGGTTCTTTGACGCAAGTCTCGCGGCTGGGGAGTGAGGATTGGATTGGCGGATACGAAGAGATCACCTTCACGACCGGTCCGACCGCGACCGAGGCCACTGTGGAGTTCAGCAACGACGGTCGGCTCAATGCGTATCTCGATCGTGTGTTACTTGTCGAGAGCTACAGCACGCGCGGCGATCAGCCTCGCGATATTTCCAGCGGAGCAGTGGGCTTCAGATCGATTGATGCAACCACTGCGGCTGTCGATGGCAACTTGACCGACGGCTTGGCGGCCACGGAAACGGTCGGTGGCGATCATGTGGGAAGTTGGGTGCAGGTGGACCTCGGGCAGCAGCAAGCGATTTACGATATTAGCCTAGCGGCACCGCAAACCGCCCCCGGCAGGCTGAGCAACTTCCGTGTTTCGGTTTGGTCGAGCGATCCGCAAAGGGGCGGCACGGAATTGTGGGGGCAGGATTTTCTCACCGATAGTCACTCGCTCGACGCTGGTGAGGTGCTCAAGATTCAGGCCGACAGCATCGGACGCGATGGCCAAACGCGGCTCAACTCCGCACAGGGACGCTTCATTAGGGTTCAACTCTTGGGCCCCAACAGCGCCGGCGGCAATCAGATCGCGCTGGGCGAAATACAGATCAACGGGTACGACCTGAGTAATCTGACCACCACCGACAGTATCGCTTCTCAATCCTCAACGGCTGGCAATAACACCGCCGACTTGGCTGGGGATACCGCCGCGGGAACCTATTCGGAAACGCTCGCCTCTGCCACCAATAGTTGGTGGCAGACTCGCTTCGTGCAGTCGCTTGGGATCGGCCAGATCGAGATTACCAATCGCGACAATGCGTCGTTCTCCGACCTGAGTAACTTCAAAGTCTCCGTCTGGGATGAGAGCCCGGCCGACGGTGGCACGAAGCTTTGGGAGAAGGATTACTTTAGCACCGGCAGCCTCGGACGCGGGGAGACGCTACGAATCGATGGGGGCGAGGTGAGCGACACCTCAACGCGGCGGCTGGGCTCGGTTCACACGGGGCGCGTCGTGCGGATCGAGCTCTTGGGCACCAACAAGAATGGCAATGGGCGGCTTGCGCTGGAGAATGTCCGCGTTGCGGCCAGCTTCGACTCTCCGTCCTTAGGCAATGTCGCCCAGCGGGGCATCGCCTCCCAGAAGAACGATCATTACGGTGACGGTGGTGGGAGAATCGGTGCGGGCTCAGCCATTGATGCAATCGACGGAGATATTTCGACCGTGTCCAACTTCACTTCCGCCAAGAGCGAACCGGGGGTTTGGTGGCAGGTCGAGTTGCCCCAAGAGACACCGGTCGAGCAGATTGTCCTTTACAATCGCACCGACTCGGCAAGTCGGCTGAACAATTTCAACGTGACCGTCTGGGACGGCGATCCAGAGGGCGGGGGTACCGAATT
Source organism: Lacipirellulaceae bacterium (assembly GCA_040218535.1). Classification (NCBI taxonomy): domain Bacteria; kingdom Pseudomonadati; phylum Planctomycetota; class Planctomycetia; order Pirellulales; family Lacipirellulaceae; species Lacipirellulaceae bacterium. The sequence goes on from JAVJRG010000007.1 coordinate 52,509, forward strand.
GTGGGGCCAAACTTACAACTATTCTTCCAGCGCGCCGGTCTTCTCCACGGGCTCCTTCATCGGTGCTGGCGGGGCGTTGATCATCGATGGCAGCGATACTGATGGTGGACTCCGGTTAGACGATGTTCAAGGTGCCCGCTATGTGCGGGTGCAACTCAACACCGCCAATATTCTCTCGCTTGCCGAGGTGCAGGTTTGGACGCCCGTCGATATGGTTGATCTTCCCGGGCCAACCACTTCAGCCAACCTCGACCTGGGGACTCCCTTCTCCCCTGTTCACAACAGTAACTGGCAAGGCGTTTCGCCCACGACCTATGGTGATATTTGGTGGTACGGCCAGCCGAATTCTGATTACCAACTCGCAGCACCAAACAACAACATCAACCGCGATTTTGTCACTAGCACTGAGGAGGCGACACTCAATGTCCGCGTACAGCCCGGTGTCTATCGCGTCACGCTCAACATGGGCGATGCGGATAACGACCGCGACAATATGCAGGTGTGGGCCGAGTCGCAACTGATTTCCAACGACATCGACTCGCCCGCGGGGCAATACAGCTACGTGTGGGAAAATGGTGCTTCGAGTACGCCCCGCGAATTCGACGTCGAGGTTTATGATGGCATCCTCAGCCTGAAGTTCGACGACACGAGCGACGTAGCTGGTGCCGCCCCAGGTTGGGTGCTCAATAGAATGTCTCTCACTCGAGTGGCCGACTTACCCACCGTCGTCAATCCGTTTCTTTCGCAATACGACTATGACCTGGGCACCAGCACTTCACCTCTCGAAGGCGGCTTTGGGTTGATCAAGCACGACACCTATGGTGACATCAGCTGGAGTGGCACGGTAGCATCTGAAAACCGCAACACCGGCAGCGACCTGAACCGTGACTTCGTCTACGGCAGCTCAGCAGCAACATTAGAACATTCGGTCTCAGACGGCATTTGGGATGTCACGGTCAACCTGGGGGATGAAGATCTCGCCCGTGACAACATGATGGTTAGCGTTGAAGGGCTCGTGCAACTGGCCGATGTCGATACGGCGGCGGGTGAATACCTGGAAACAACCTTCCGAGTGATCGTCTCTGACGGCAGCTTGAGCCTGCAGATGGATGACAATGGGGGCGTAGATAACGAGTGGGTACTGAATCGTTTATCCCTATCTAAGGTCAATGATTTACCGATTGCTCCTGGAGACTTTAATGCCGATCTAAAAGTTGACGGTGAAGACCTCTCGCAGTGGCAGACTCAGTACGGAACGCAAGGTGCAGCTGATGCGAATCTCGATGGACAGGTGTCAGGGCTGGACTTCTTAACATGGCAGCGTAACTTCGGAATAGGGGTTCCAATCGTCACGACGTTGGTAGACGCCAATATCGGGAACGGTTCTTTTGAAGACCACACCGGATCGACAGGACTAGCGGTCAATGAGAATGAGCAGCAAGCGCTTTCCACCGGTGGTACACCAGCAACGATTCCAAGTTGGACGCTCAATGCCAGCACGGGCATCGGTGGCTGGAAGGCGAGTGACCCGAATGTCGCTTCTGATGGCACGGCTTACGCAGTTGCCTATGACTCGGCGGAGGTCCTACTCACTTCGTCGACGCTGACTTCTCATGTAACTGCTGAGGGAGATGAATATACGCTGGAATTCGATACCGGTAGTAGCAACGGTGCACCACGCGTCTATGATGCGAGGCTGATCTTTAATGGAGTAACGCGTTCTCTAGGTAGCGTCATCGACACAAACACGGTTTCTGGCATTCCCAGCGAATTCTTAATGACCCGCAGCATTCAGTACACGGCTGTGGCGGGTGATGTGGGATTTAGTCCGATTGTTGAGATCTTCATAAATAATCAAGGAGGACTTTCAAAGAGCTATCTCGACAATGTTGTGTTGATCGTAAGTCAAACAGCTACTGGACCGCTGGAGCAGTCTGTAGCTTCTTCTACTTTGAGCATCACATCGCCGTCGTCGGTTACATCGACTACAGCATTGAACGAATCGGAAGTAATCCCAGATGCCGCTGTTGCAGCCTATTATGAATTGCTGACACAGGGAACCAAAGAATTATCGGAAGCACGATCTCAAGATAGCACCATCGATCCCCAAGTCTATTCTCATTCTCCTGACTCACCTTTCGTGTTGCTCCAACCTCTGCGGCGTTCGCAATTGCGACCAGAGTGGCCAGACGAACGAGATAAGACAGACGCCGCTGAAGCTGAAGAAGTAGTTGATGTTGTATTTTCATTGGACGAATGGAATCCAACCTTCTGATGACTCCACTTGAGTACGATCAGTATTTAGGGGATGCTAGCGATCCGCCGATTTTACAGAATATTTAATCTATCCGTCTCTACACTAAGCGTATCACGAAAATCAGGTATGGCTCAACTTCCCATCATTGTAGGAATTGGAGAAACACTTTGGGATTGTTTTCCTGATCGACAATGCCTAGGTGGTGCACCGTTGAACTTTGCTTGCAGTGCGGCGGAATTGGCCCAGTCTTCAGCACAAGTTTCCCTTGTAAGCGCTGTGGGTACTGATGAACTGGGGCGTGAAGCGCTTGCCAAGTGCGCTTCCTACGGTGTTGATGTTCGTCACGTCACAAATTTGCAGCGTCCCACAGGACAGGTTTTCATTGAGGTGGACGCGAATGGCGTGCCGTCCTATCGCTTCAAAGATCACGCCTCTTGGGACCACCTACCCTGGACTAGCGATTTGGAGAACCTCGCTAAGCAGTGCGATGCAGTTTGCTTCGGAAGCCTTGGGCAGCGGAGTGAGGTTTCGCGGCAGTCCATCCAGCTATTTGTCAGCAGCGCACCCAAGACAACGCTCCGCGTTTTCGACATTAACTTGCGATCGCCATTTATTGACTTCCAGGTGATCGACCAGTCGCTGCTACTAGCCAATGTCTTAAAACTAAATGACGAAGAATTACGCATTCTTGCTCAGCGATACGATTTGACTGGCAGTGAAGCAACATTGCTTTCAGCAGTATCGGCTCGATTCCAACTGCACACGATAGCTCTTACAAGAGGAGTCAACGGATCGATGTTGTGGTCGCACGAGACGGTTTCGGAAAGCTCCGGCACATCTGTCAAGGTCGTTGATACGGTCGGGGCTGGCGACGCGTTCACTGCTGCACTTGTGTTGGGCCTGTTGAGCAAGGAGACGCTTCACATGATCAACAACCATACAAGCCAGGTGGCTGCCTACGCATGTTCTCAGCCCGGAGCAACGATGGCGTTTCCAACTGATCTGCGCGTGAGTGCGAGTCGATGATCAAGAAAACAGGTTCGCAATAGTCTATTTATAGCTTACCACAACGCAACATACTGCCATCTTATCGTTCCAAGCATCTACTGCCGTCAGAAGTTTCACAAGCTTCTTTCTCCATACTAATCTGATTTCCAATGGCACTCTCTACGAAACTAATATTCAGCGCTGTCGTTGCTGCACTCGGTGGTTTTCTCTTTGGATTTGACACGGTTGTTATTTCCGGAGCGGAACAGAAATTCCAGTCGCTCTGGGACCTCAACGACAGTCTTCACGGCTGGGCAATGAGCTCGGCGCTATGGGGTACTGTCGTGGGCGCTCTGTTGGGCAGTGTTCCAGCAGATCGCTTCGGTCGCAAAGCGACCTTAATTTGGGTTGGCTTGTTCTTTCTTGTTTCCGCCGTTTGGTCTGGGTTGGCAACGGATGTGTATTGCTTCATGATCGCTCGCTTTGTTGGCGGCCTCGGGGTAGGAGTATCAACAGTTGCAGCGCCGCTGTACATTGCTGAGATCGCACCAGCCGAGAAACGTGGGTTTCTCACCGGTCTTTTCCAGTTCAACATCGTCTTTGGAATTCTCGGTGCTTTCCTTTCCAATTCCCTGCTCGAGGGGACGAGCGAGGATGATTGGCGATGGATGCTCGGCATCGAGGGATTTCCGGCGGTGATCTACACGATCGCTGCCCTCTTCATTCCCGAGAGTCCGCGTTGGCTGATCGGCATTCAAAGTCGACGCAATGACGGCCAAGCGGTACTTGCGGAGATAGCACCAGAAGCATCCGACGAAGAAATCACGAGTATGGCGGACGCGATTGAGGCCGCGTCAAAGGCCGAAGTTAAAGCGACCGGTGGAGCCACATTCCCCAAACAATTGAGGGTTCCTATTCTATTGGCGTTCCTCGTGGCATTTTTCAACCAGCTTTCTGGGATTAATGCCATTCTCTACTTCGCGCCACGGATCCTTGGAATGGCGGGGCTAAGCGATCCGCGCATGGGACAGGTAGGCATCGGACTGGTGAATCTTGTCTTCACAATGGCTGGACTGTGGATGATCGACCGCGCTGGTCGCCGTACTTTGCTAATCATTGGATCGCTTGGATATATCGCATCACTAGCGATTGTTTCGGCTACGTTTTTTGTCAACGAACCCGCCCTCAACGTCGCAGGAGACGCCTTAGCGCTCAAAAACGCTGAGGAAACATTGCAGCATGCCGAGTCTGAGGGAACAACAGGGGAAGTCTTTACATCCAGCAGGAGAAAGTCGGAAGACGCTCGGGCAACCTTCTTGAAATCGATAGCCCGAGATGATTATCAAGGCGAGCGAATAGGACTCAACCCTTCTGCCTCCAGCGAGGATATCATTGCGGCAGCGGATCAAGCAGCAGGCGAAGCCACAGAGCTCGTTGGCGACGGAAGCATAATTGTATTGCTGGGCATTTTTGCGTTTATCGCATCGCACGCGATTGGGCAGGGCGCTGTGATATGGGTACTGATCTCCGAAGTCTTCCCCAACGAACACCGCGCCATTGGCAATTCGATTGGTAGTGGCACCCATTGGGTCTTTGCAGCACTGATAACGCTTTTCTTTCCTACGTTGGTTAGCTACTTTGCTCCCGGGTATGTTTTTGCCTTTTTCTGTTTCATGATGGTAATGCAGCTCGTCTGGGTGCTCACTTCCGTCCCCGAGACAAAGGGCGTTCCACTTGAGCAAGTCGAGCGAAGTTTGGGAATCTCACAACTTATTGCCCCGTAGCTTATTGCTCTCCACGCATCCTCAGCGATACACATTCCCGCATCGAATGGTTTCTTCGACGCTGGAAAGTTGATCGAAGTACCTCCCACTCACTGACACCCAACAGCCGATTGGTATCCAATCGGGGGGTACTCGCGATGCCAATTTGGTGACACGTTCCTCAGCATCAAGTCAAGCATTGAGTATACTCTTCTCCTTGGTGACGCACGGTCAGTAAACGGACATCGCGGAACGGCCGATTGACCAATCGAGAACGTTGGCGAGCGAGTCGCAGCGCGACACCGCTGCGAGTTCAGCGAATTGCCAAGTGAAGGAAGTTGCATCAACTTCGCTGAATTCCGCAGTGAGCTAGGGCGCAGAGGTCGTTTTCCCCGCTGCGCCGAAGGCCGAAGCCTTCCAGACAGCGGCTGATGCATCCGCTGACTCCAAGGCACTGCTCTGACTGCACGAGGTCGTGTTGCCCGATTGGAGATATAGTTCGGAACTCGATCAGAATCAGTATGGTCTTTCTCAACGATACCGACTTCACTCTACTTCAGAGTGCGTTGAGCGGGCTCTCAGTTTGATGTCATATTCTATACGGCTTTCAACTTGGAAACTTCGAGCGACTCGAATTGACAACACCCGTTGGAGTTACGATTAGATTGTCGAAGTCGTCACCCGAGGAGGTGATCTCCTCCGCTGGAATCGGACACTGGAGGAACGCCGAACTCGATGTACCTGCGGTGATATTTCGGAGCGAGAAATTGAGTTTGGTGCGGGCGACCGAAGCGCCACAATCGTCAGCCCATGAACTTCTGAGCGTTCACCAAACTATTACTCGTGTCGTGCATTTTCGCTTTCGGGTAGTCGAACAACTTGTTAAATGTACGTACAAAGTGGAACTGGGTAGTGCCCCAAAGTCGGCGAGTGGAGTTTGTCTCGATTGCCCGACGCAAAATATTAAGTAGTTGCTTTTCCACTGCCGGATTCTCGTGGCCAATCTCGCCGACACGCCAGATCAAAGGACAGAAGTATTTGCCGACCGTTGAACCGTCGAAATTTCGTTGGGGACGATCCCGCGTCCATTCGGGATGCCTGGCCCACTTGTAAATGAGCTAAAGCAGCGGCATCACTGCTGACTCACCGATCTGCTTCAATGCATCATGGGCAAAGTGATCAGGAAAAAGCACGAGATTGCTCAATTCAGTGGCCCCCCGCCAGCATTCGATCTAGGATATTGATCCAGTATTCCGTTTTATGGTCGACCGGCAGGCGCCTCAGTTTTGCCTCAATCTGCGACTGGACTTCATCATCAATCATTTTGACTGGCCGACCGTCCAAATAGTCGAGGCTTCCGAAGTATCCATCGGTATGTTCTACGCATAGTTGACAGTCAGCAGTAGTCGGCAGCGGTTCAAGTGACCTTCCCCCCCATAAACAGTACCAGCGTTTTGAGGGGAAGGTCAGAATCGTCCTGCGCAAACCCGCGCTGAGCCAGCAACGAGATCGATAGTCCGCCAAGCGTTGCGGAGGAAATGAATTGAAGTCGTTGCATCGTGGGTTTCATCATAGATTATCCGTTAGTTTGCCGTCACTGGTTTGGCGAACAGGATGATGTTGCGTGACCGCGGTACTCCTTTGCCCTGATCTGCGTTGCCAGGAATCCGAAGGCCTTCGTCTTTGCTGAGACGTTTTTGGTAAAGCAGCATCGTCCCGCGATTCAGCTTTACCTTGTCGCCTGTCTTGTGAAAATCCTTCAGCCAGGTGGGCACCGGAACTTTGGGGTCATGTGCCACGTAGAGCTCTAGATCCTTGCCGGCAGTTGCGACGATGTAGTCGGCAGCCCAATAGGTGCTGTCACTTTGAGCGGTGCGAACGACGCGACTGTCTCGCAAGTATTCAGGGATCTCCTGAATGAAGACCCTGGCGTCATCAGAGTACGCGAGAATTTCATCGCGATAAGGATCCTCCATGCCGCCGGCTCCCGTACCGGTATAAGCAAACATCGAGAACATCTGGTCCGACTCGTCTGTTCCCGGGAGCGGCGGGGGCACAACGTACCTTAGTTCGGTAAGCTCAGCGAGTTTGTCCGCATCAATTTCAGGTCGGTCTGGTAGCGACGATTCCAACACAGTTGGCAACGTTTCCAGAATGCCACCCCGCAAGTCGACGGGTTTTGAATTCAAACGCAGTGTCGCTGGCTTCAACCCCTCACGCCGCGCGGTCAGAACCACCTCGCCGGCCTTCAATGTTGAACGAATGCTGACGCGATTGATTCCGCATTCGGTATCGAGATACAGATGGTTCGTGCTATCTTCGGTGCCACTGTTGTAACCGCCTCGCCAAATTCCAGGCCCGGAAACTTCAAAGTCCACGCGTGCTTGATCGGTCGGGCAACGTAGGCCCTGTGCGTCGACGACCTCAAAGTCGATCAATGCGATGTCTGAACCATCGGCCAACCACCCCCCGGGAGCCGTCATGGGCGTGAGCTTGAGTGCCACGGGCTGGACCGCCGTTTGTTTCACTTGCGAAGCGATTTCGACACCATCGCGGTATGCGACGACTTTGATCTCGCCTGGCTCAAATTTGACGTCAGGCCACGTGAAGAGCGTGTTCAGGCTGCGCTGACCTTGTCCAAGACTCTTACCATTGACGAACAACTCGGCGCGGTCTGCTTTGGCGACAGCGTACATCGGCTTCACCGTCTCTGCTGGATAGTTCCAGTGGCCAATCAGATGCACGCGATCTTCGTCGTCCCAGGTCGCCTGCAACGCCCAATACGCTTCCTTTGGCAATCGCACTGCATCGACCTCGCCGGTCGCGCGAGCACAATCGGTTCGTTGCCGCGTCCCGTGGGTTCCATCCGAAAAGATCCAGTTCGCGCCGCCCGAGTGTTCAGGTTTGCTGCCGAACAAGGTCCACCACTGGTCGATCGCATTTGTCGCGAAGCCTTCGGAAGCAATGTGATACGTATTCAGTTCAGCCAGTTTTCCGAGGTTGCCGAAATCGGGTGGTGAATACTTGTCCCAAACCCGGCGAGGAGTTTCAGTGCGGTCGTATTCGGTTTCAACAACCGGCAGCGAGGGTAGCGCTCGAGTACGTCCCACCGTGCCCAGTTCAAGGTCAATGCTGTCTAGCATCGCGGGCGTCGACATGCGGAATCCGAAATAGCGTTGGCCTCTGGGGTCCCATTGACGCGTGATCTCCTTCATCTCCGCCGCATGTTCAGGACTCACGCTGTAGTTACCGCCTTCCCAAACGCAGATCGCGGGATGATTGCGGTAGTAAATGATCATGTCGCGGAACGCTGCCGTGCGAGTCGCCCAGGCTTCCCCCTGGCAATCTTTCTCGCCATCAACGCCCGGCATGATCGTCACGAAACCGTATTTGTCGCTGCTTTGAACTCCAACCGGTGGCCCGGCGCAGTGGCCCCAGCGGATCAGGTTGCCACCGGCTTCCTCCATCAGCTTCAGCGTGTAGTCGTGCATCCAGTTTGGGATGCCCGCACCCAAACCGGCCCAACCCGCGATTGGCTTTTGGCCCCAACCATGCAGTTTCAGCGGATGGCCATTGATCCAAAAACCGGTGTCTCGATCGAAACGAAAATTGCGAAATCCAAACGGCGTCGTACTCACGTCGCGGGTCACGCCGTCGACATTGACCTGGACCCGCACTCTGTAAACATACGGGTAATCCGGTTCCCAAAGATGTGGATCGTCCACATCCAAAGCCGATGTGACTTTCAATTTTTCGCCGGCTGGAATGCTGGCAGTCTGTTCGGCTTGAGCTACCGGATTCCCTTCGTTGTCCAATAACGTAAACTCAATCGTGGCTTCTACCGCACCGTCTTGTGAATTTGCGATCTCTGCTGTCACACCAACTTTGGCGTGATCCTTGGCAAGCGACTCGGTCCACGCGTAGATGCCTTCGGTACCCAGGTTGGCATGCAGTGGCAACGTCACATGGACTGGATCGAGCACATGCAGATAAACGTTGCGGTAAATTCCTCCATGCGGCGGATGCCAGTTTTGGTGGTGCCACGGCGTATCGCCGGCGTAGAGTTTTGGCTCGACGGTGTTATCCGCTTTCACCGCCAACACGTTGGTTCCATCGGTGTTCAGGTACGGGGTGAGATCAAATGCAAACGGGATGAAGCCGGTCTTGTCTTGCCCAAGATGATGTCCGTTCAGATAAACGTCGGCGACCTGCCGGACCCCTTCAAACTCAATGTAAACTTTCTTGCCTTGTGTTCCCGCAGGCAACAAAAACTCTTTGCGATACCAGGCCGCGCCTTGCCATAGGTCCGTCTCTCCTTGGTGTCCGCCGTCGCCGAAATTATTGAAGGTGTCGATGTCATTCCACGTGTGAGGGCAACTGACGCTCGTCCACTCGCTGGCATCGAAATCCACTGCTTCGGCGCCCGTCACATCCTCGCGGATGAAACGCCAATCCGCGTTCAGGTTGAACTTTCTAGCCGTCGGCTCAGCACTCTGTATCTGAGCGGTTAGCTCGCCGAAACTGATAAGCGTTGCTACCAAGGCTGCGAACAGAGGTAGCGTCCGTTGACGCAAACGCAGCCTGAAGTCGCAGATCGATGATTTCGCAGGGCGGAAAATGGGTTGTTGGAGCCAATCGAGCATTACGTTATCAGAGGGCATAGTTCGTCTCGTTGATCACAATCTCTAAAGGGCAAAAGTTAAGGGGCGGCGATTTCATCACCGCGCATGAACGTGCTTTTCTGGACGTCTTCGGCCTTCAACTGTTTGGTCTGCACGGGTAACCAGAGCGAAGCTACCGGAACGTACGTGATCACCATTAATGCGATGATCATGGATGCAAAAAAGGGAAGCATCGTCTTGGTGACTTTGGCGATCGTTGTCTTACCAACGCCGCATCCGATAAACAGGCAGGTGCCAACCGGCGGCGTGCACAGACCAATGCACAGATTGGCAATCATCATGATTCCAAAATGCACCGGGTGCATGCCCAGTTGCTCGACCACCGGTAAGAAGATCGGTGTGAAGATCAGAACCGCCGGTGTCATGTCCATGAACGTCCCGACACACAGCAGCAGAACGTTGATCGTTAGCAGGATCACGATCGGATTTGCAGACAATCCCAGCAGCGCCGCGCTAACAGTTTGCGGAATGTTCGCCATCGTCATGATCCAGCTCATGCCCGAACTGGCACCGATCAACAGCATGACAACTGCCGTCGTGATACCGGTTTGCAATAATAGATCGGGCAGTTCTTTCAGCTTGATCTCTCGGTAGACCACTACCGACAGCAAAAATGCGTAAACAACCGCGATGGCGGCCGCTTCGGTGGCAGTGAACACGCCCGCCAAGATTCCTCCAATGACCACGACAATCAGAAACAGACTCAGAAAAGCGCGTCGAAAGTTGACCAGAATCTCTTTCAACGAAGCGCGTGGTTCCGAGGCGCAACTATTCCGAACTGCAAACCCACCGCATACCAACATGATGAACAGTCCGGTGACGATCCCGGGGATGATTCCGGCCATGAACATGGCAGCGATCGAAACCGATCCCGCAGCGACCGAATAGACGATCATGATGTTGCTCGGAGGAATCAATAGACCAGTCGTCGCGGCGGTCGTGGTCACGGCGACGTTGAATTCTCGGTTGTAACCCTTGCGATTCATCTCCGGGATCATGAACCCGCCCACCGACGAAACGGCGGCTGCTGCTGATCCAGAAATCGAACCAAACAGCATGCAAGTCAATGTATTCACGTACGCCAATCCGCCAGGAAGGAAACCAACCAACGTCGCGGCGAAATCGATCAGTCGCGTGGCCATTCCGCCACGTCCCATTAAATGACCGGAGAGAATAAAGAACGGAATCGCCAACAGGGCGAAACTGTTGACGCCATTGGCCATGTTCGCGGCGACGACCACCGAGGGATCCGAACCTTCGGCAAGGATCGCGACAAACGTGGACAGCGCGATCGCAACCGCGATCGGCACGTCCATCACCAGTAGCAACAGAAAGACAGTCACCAGAATGAGCGCAACGGTTCCCACTATTCGAGGTCTCCCGCGGCCGAGGTCTCGAGACCCGAATCACCCAGTTTGTCGGCAGGTGTGGCGATCCTTTCCAACAGGTTCTCAATGGTGTAAAGAACCATGAACACACCCGAGATGGGCAACGCGAGATAGACATAACCCATCCGCCAGCCCAATGCGGGTGTTACTTGCTCCATAGCGAACGTATCGCTAACCACCCGAGCGCCACCATAGAGAAAGATAGCGAAGGCAAAGAACAGGACGATCAAATGGCCAATCACGGCCATGCTCTTGCGAGCGTCCACATGGAACTTGCCGACGAAATAGTCCACGCCCAAATGGCCTTTAGTGCCGAACGCGACAGCACCACCAAGCAACGTGACCCAAACGAGCAAAAACCGAGCAAGCTCTTCGGTCCAATTAGCCTGTTGTCCCATGGCGTAACGAGTGAAGACGCCCCACACAACGTCCAGCACCAATAAGGCGACGGCAACCATCAGTACGATTTCCAAGAATCGCGTCATCCTCGTTTTTAGTTTGATAATCAACGCACGCATTATTCTTGCTTCGCCTCGACTTCCGAGGTGCTCGTTTCTGCCCCGTCGCCTTGTGCGGCGATCTGCCTGAGAAGCGTTTGCACCTCGGGGTTGGCGACACCCGCCAACATCGGCTCGACCTTAGCCGCGAAAGCAGACGTGTCGACTTCGTAGATCTTTACCCCTTCGCTCTTGGCTTGCTCCATCGCCTCGACAGTCATCTTGCGCCACAACTCACGCTGATAAGCCGACGATTCCAAAGCGGCCTCTTGGACCCACCGCTGCACTTCAGGATCGAGCCTGCTCCACACTTTCGTGCTGATCAATAACATGTCTGGGATGCGAGTATGCCCGTCCAGCGAAAGGTGCTTGCAGACTTCGTAGTGCTTGCTCGAAGAAAAACTCGGCAGGTTGTTTTCAGCTCCGTCGACCGTGCCTTGGGCCAGCGATGAATACAGTTCGCCCCAAGCGATTGGTGTAGGCGATCCGCCCATCGCCTTGACCATATTGATTGCGGTGGAGCTATTCATCACCCGGACTTTCAAGCCTTCCAGATCATCCGGAGTACGGATCGGCTTGCTCTTGGTGTAGAAATGGCGACTGCCGGCATCGTAATAACAAAGCCCGCGCAAAAACTTCGATTGGCCATCCTGCAGAAGCTTCTTGCCGATCTCACCCTCTAAGACAGTCCAGCAGTGCTCGTCGTCTCGAAACACATACGGGTAGCTGAAGACGGACATCGCCGGAATGAAATTTTCCATCGCCGCCGCAGACGTTTTCGTCATCGCGAGCGAGCCGTTTTGCAATTGCTCGATGCACTGTGTTTCAGATCCGAGCACAGCACTCGGGTAAATATCAATCGTGACGGTACCGCCGGAAAGCTCCTCCAACCGCTGCTTCATCCGTTCCATCCCTTGATGGACTGGATGACTGGTGTCTTGCGTGTGCCCCAGTTTTAGCACCAACTGCCGAGCACCACCGCCCGTGATCTGTTGGCTTTGGTAGCGAACAAACATCGCAAAACCAACGGTCGCCACCAAGCATCCGACCAACAGACCTGCGACAAACAATGAAAGAGATCTATTCATGCCATCATTCTCTGACCAATCAAAGACGAGTCCTGTGCATGGGTCGAAGCGCACGCCGGCTTTCGGTTCGCTGATGGCGAGCTACTGGTCACGGCACTTCGCTAACTGCTCAGTCTAGGAGCTCAATGACGCGCAAACCTTGACGATCGAACTTAGGATTAGCACAATAGTCCCACGCCATATGTTACTGCTCTTGTACCAAGTTATTCCGCTAGTCATCAGCCTTCAGCCAGCTTGCTACGGTTATTGCGTCCTCTTCAAATGAAAGTACTTAAGAAACAGGACTGGTTTCACGACGACGGATTTCCGATCGTTGTCGAGCGTCGAAATCCGCAGGAGCCCTTTGGTCTGCACTGCCACGAGTTCTCAGAGATCGTGATCATCACAAGCGGGAAAGGACTCCACATCAGTGGCGAGGAAAGTTACGAACTCAGCGCAGGTGACACGTTTGTCATTGGTGGAGATCGCCCCCACGACTACGTGAATATGGATCAATTGAGTTTGATCAATGTTCTTTTCGACCCCACCGAGCTGCCGATGTCTCTCGGTGACTTGCAGGCGCTCTCCGGCTATCACGCCTTATTCACGTTGGAGCCCGCAACGCGCAAGCAGCACCAGTTTTCGAGTCATTTACAATTAAGCCCAGCCGAGATCGACGAGTCCCTGCGTTTGGTCGACAAGCTGGACAATGAACTCGCCACGCGAGAACAGGGTTTTGCGGTGATGGCGATTGCATTGATGCTCGAACTCGTGACATTTCTCTCACGTTGCTACTGCAAGACGCGAAACCCAGCTAGCAAAACGCTGATTCGCATCGGCGAATCGATTTCACATATGAGACGCAATCTTGACCATGCAATTGCGCTCGAAGACCTAGTAAACATTTCGGGAATGTCGCGTACCAATTATACCAGAGCGTTCGAGGCTACGATGGGAACGTCGCCGATCAACTACCTTATCGGCCTTCGGATCGAGGAAGCCAGTCGATTATTGCGAAGTACCGATCGCAGCATCACGGATATTGCATTCGATGTCGGATTCAGCGACAGCAATTACTTCAGTCGCCAGTTCCGCAAAACTCACGGTCAATCTCCACGCGAGTACAGAAAGCGTCATCGTTAGGGCGACCCTAGAGTGAGATACTTGAAACGATGCTCGCAGATTCGCACAGCCATCGAGGGTTGATGGACGGACAATGCGTTTCTTGAACATCGTCGATGAATACAAACGCGTTTGCTTGAGCATCAAGGTTGGCCGAAGCATCACGAATGAAGATGCGATCGACACTTTGGTGGAGCTGCTCTCGACGTGCAGCGTTCCGAAACGGATTCGCTGCGACAATGGAACCGAGTTTATCTCAGCGGCGATTAAGAAGTGGCTCTGCACGCTTGCCATAGGTTGAAGACTGGTTTCACATATTGAGGCAGGTCAGATCTCGGCTGTCACCTCGGGATTCGCAAGAGCTAGAAGACAGCATTCTTTGTCTAGACATCACGCGTCCGATGGAAGGTGGCTGGGCATCGATCATTGGGCAAAAGGGTACTAAAGTCACGGTGGCAGATTTTAGGTAAAGTAACGATCCTATCGTGATGAAAAACTCGGGTATCTGACCTCCCCTAGAAACTGGCTCACGAAACTTGTTCTGCGAATTTCTAAAGCGATGCTTTTCAAGGACACTCATGACAGAGCGACATAAACCGAATCATTTGCAGTTATCGATCCTAGTGCTTCTTACGTACTTTCTTATCGGGAAAGTCGATCTGCAGTGCACTGTCGCTGCAGAAACAAAACCGAATGTCCTGTTTATTCTTGCGGATGACCTTGGATGGAGCGACACAACCCTTTTCGGCACGACGAAGTTCTATAAAACACCGAACATTGAGCGACTTAGTGCCCGGGGAATGACTTTTACTCACGCTTACTCCTCGAGTCCATTGTGTTCACCGACACGGGCCAGCATTTTGACTGGCCTAAGCCCGGCACGGACGGGCATCACAACTCCCAATTGCCATCTACCGAAAGTCATACTCGAGGCGACACCTACAGCAGCAGCGGCTCCAAACAGCAAGGCAACGATTCCAACGTCGGTCTCAAGGTTAAAAACCAGCTACTACACCTTGGCTGAGATGTTCAAAGATCAAGGGTATGCTACTGCGCACTTCGGGAAGTGGCACTTGGGTACTCAGCCCTATTCACCGCTCGAACATGGCTTCGAGATAGACATTCCTCACTGGCCCGGCCCTGGTCCGGCGGGAAGTTTTGTCGCTCCCTGGAAATTTCCCGACTTCGATCCTCAGACACCAGACGAGCATATCGAGGACCGCATGGCTGAAGAGGCGGTCGAGTTTATGGAGAACCACCAAGATCAGCCTTTCTTCTTAAACTATTGGATGTTTAGCGTTCACGCCCCGTTCGATGCCAAGCAAGCACTGATTGATAGATATAGGAAGCAAGTTGATCCGAAAGATCCCCAACGGAGCCCAACCTACGCAGCCATGATTGAGAGCATGGATGATGCAGTAGGGACGCTGCTAGATACGCTCGACCGATTGGGAATAGCAGAGAACACAATCATCATCTTTGCTTCAGACAATGGCGGTAACATGTACAACGAGGTCGATGGCACCTCGGCAACCAGCAATTATCCCTTAAAAGGTGGGAAGGCGACCATCTACGAGGGGGGCGTACGTGGGCCAGCCGTGGTTGTTCATCCTGGTGCCGTCGAGGCCGGCTCACGTAGCGATCAGGTTATTCAAAGTAGCGATTTCTACCCAACACTGCTCGAGTTACTGGCCGTTGACCCTGCTCCTGGGCAAGTGTTTGACGGCATCAGCATCGTGCCCGCCTTGCATGGCAAGCCGCTTGCGCGTGAGGCGATCTTCACCTACTTTCCGCACAGCCCGAAGATTCCGGATTGGTTGCCTCCTGCGGTTAGCATTCACCAAGGTGACTGGAAGTTGATTCGAATCTTTCATGGTGGAGAGAATGGGAAGCACCGCTACAAACTCTTTAACTTGAAAGAAGACCTCGGGGAGACGAACAACCTAGCTGACACACAACCAGAACGCGTCAGAGAACTTGATGCACTGATTGAAGCGTTTCTGATTGAAACCGAGGCTGTCCTTCCGTTGCCAAACCCCAAGTTCAATCCCGCCAAGTACCAACCGGGGCTAGAAGGCAAGGCCAAGCTTAGAAAGGCGGGAGGTGCGCCTAGGAAGAACAAGAAGAAACCACAGCGGGTCAAGCAGGCAGCTGGCGCATAAAATTCGCATGAGAATACTACAGTTCAGACTGCAGAGAGAAGTCCAGCTATGCTTACAGATCGAAACTTAATTCTCTGCCTCCTGGGAATCTTTCTGGGACTGGAAAGTGCTTGTGGTGTCGAGCACGCGAAGGCTGACAGCGCTCTGTTAACAATCGATAACGGAACAATCAAAATCGGTATCGATGGTGACAAAGGAGGTGCAATCACTTGGCTCTCATCGCGTGCCTACGAGAAAAACATGGTGAATATCGCTGACCCGGGAAGATTGATTCAACAGTCTTACTACGCTGGTAAACGGCTAGATCGAACTTCCACAGGGCAGAGTCCCAATTGGAGCCCCTGGTCCTGGAATCCGATTCAAGGTGGCGGCATGGGATCGTGGGCGAAGGCGTCTCAATCTGACCAGGTGGACGGAACCCTTTTCTCCGAGGTCACGCCGAAGCTTTGGGACATGCCCGACGAAGAAGCGCAAGCAACGATGCAACAGTGGACGACCTTTGAGGCATTGGCTCCCAACGCGGTCGTCGTCAAATGCGAATTCGTCTCGCTCCGCAATGAGAACGACCGTTGGGGTGGTGCGATCGTGAATCCCCAGGAAGTTCCCGCGTGTTACTTCACTCGAAATTTCGCCACGGTAAAAAGCTATCTCGGTGGCGGCCAGTGGCGGCAAGAGTCGCAGGAGTTTGGACCGCCCTGGGGAAAGGCGATACCACCTCGAAAATCTATGGCGTGCTTCGATGCAGCAGGACACGGCGTTGCCATATTTAGTCCGTCGTCTACCGAGCCGTGGAACTTCGGACCCCATGGAGGCGGATTAAGCGATGATCCTACTGGCAGCCCGTGTATGCACGTCGCACCGATCGATCGTGTGAAACTCGGTCCTAGGTCCACCTATCGCTATCGCTATTGGATAGTGGTTGGAGATGAATCTGACATTGAGGCGAGCCTAGACAGCCTGTGGAGAAAATACGCCAACGAGCGTGCCGAAGTCACTCCTCCTCGAATCGCGAGACCAGAAGTAAATCAGCCATAGTTGGTATTATCTCGTCTTCACCAGCTATTATTTCTGTCCACTTATCTGCAATAAGAGCGTGACACCAGTGTCGGAGGTGTGCCTGTTCCTGTCTTAGGGGGTTGTTTTTGTGACGAGATATTATTCAACCCGCCATGCCCAAATGGTGGTACTAGTCTGCGTAAGCCTTACTTCATTGGCTCAACTCGCTTCGGCTCAAATACTAGCCGTCACCAGTAACGGTGACATTAACGCCGGTACTACCTGGGATGGTGGTGTAGCCCCAACGGCTGGGGATACCAACCTGTGGGGCACATCCAACTTCACGGTCAGGACCGGCACCCAAACCTGGGAAGGTCAGGAACTAATTGTTCAGACTGGAGGTAGACTGGGTACAAACACCGCGGGTCCGACGTTGACCATGAATGGAGACCTAACGCTGGACGGTGGGACGATCAAAAACCTCAACAACCTCAACTTTACGATTGATCTACAAGGGAACACGCTCAACTTGAACAGTGGGACTCTGGACTCTGGAGATCTTAACCCTGACCGAGACTTGAGAATTCAGAATGCCGTGTTGGCGGGCAACGGAACAATTGCCGTTGAAGGAGGGGATGCCGCAGCCGCTAATCGGTCGGACTTCATCTTCGAGAACACCGTGGATACATCGGCTTTCACGGGCACCCTGACTGCCTTGTTCCGTACGCGCCTTTTCCTTCCGGAGGTTCCGGTTGAGGATGCCTCGTTTGGAATCAATGTTGGAGGATCGGGCGGGATATCGCTTGCCAATAACTTGGCAGTAATGAGCGCCCAGTTCAATAATTTTATTGTTCCAGCGGGAAGCTATTCGCAGTCAGACCTACTAGGGCTAGGCGTGAATGTTAACCGATTCATTGGGGCTGGATCTGGCATTCTGACGGTTGTCTCTGGTCTTGCTGGCGACTTTGACCTCGACGGAGATGTCAATGGCAGTGACTTTCTCCAGTGGCAGCGCGACACAAGCATAGGTGACCTGGCCGATTGGCAGGCGGACTACGGGCAGGGTCTGCCGTCGGCAGCGACCGCGATCACCGCAGTTCCCGAGCCCACATCATTGCTTACGCCTAGCATTGCCCTATGTCTCACGCTACCTAGAAGATCACGCTGGACGCAACAGATACACCGGAAGCAATTACGAATAGCGTGGACGTACCATCTTGGCTAGCGTCGGTCAGGTCGTACTCCTAACGCCCAGCAAAACCGCTGAAAGATTGCCTCGAACGAGGCACTTATGAAAACGGTTCACCTCGGCGAGTTGGTAGCAAGCTGAATTCGCCGCGGATGCGGGATTCAGCCAACTCTGTGATGGGATAAACAGCTGGCTCTGCTTCCCGGCTCCCAGGCCTGTTCACTTCAGGTCGGTTTAGCGACTAGAACTGAGCATGCGTTTTTGGCCGCTCCAAAGATCGAATTTACATTTTCAACTCATTGGCTTTTCATGATTCGTTACATTTTTTTGGTCGGTTTACTATTCTTGATCACCCTTTCGTCGGCTTGGGGACAAGAGCCCGCATTGAAGAGAGTTGACATTGACTTTGAACTTACTGATGGGGCAGCGTGGGACGGTCACCGAACTTTGTTCGTCCCGGATGTTAAGGGTGGCGTACTGTGGAGCATTCCGACCGAGCAGGATATCCGCAAGGCGCGTAAACGACTGGACGGCGATTGGGCCATTTCAGGCACGTATTATCAAAATGGAACCCTGTACTTTGTCGATGGCGCTAAGAGAAAGCTGTTTCAGCTTCCTGAAAGTGGTGCCCCCAAAGAGTTGGTTGCTTTTGGAGAAGAGCAGCGTCCCAATGATTTAGTCGTTGATCTTCGTGGTGATATCTACATTACCTTTACCCGCGAAGGAGTCGTGCGTCGCGTTGCTGCCGACGGCGAGGTCTCAGTCGTGATAACCGACTTGGTTCAACCCAACGGCATCAGTCTTTCGCCAGATGATAAGACCATTTATGTGTCGTCAATCAGTACCGGCCAACTGGTCGCCGCCAAGATTGATCTGTCAAAAGGCCAATTCGAAACATCAAGCTTTGCTCAGTTGCCGAAAACGGAAATCGGTTTTCGTGGTGACGGAATGACGGTCGATCGTGCTGGGAACGTCTACTGCACGGGTGGCCGATCGGTTTGTGTCTTTGATCCCGATGGAGAAATGATCGACGAAATCGTCACAAAGGCTCGCCCGATCAACGTGGTTTTTGGTGGTGATATCCAACGCCATTTGTACATCAGCACCTTTGACGGACTTTACGTAATGCCGCGCAATGCCTATGGCAGATGTCCAATGCCGGCGGTCGACATGACCGGCATTGAGTCGACGACGCAGATTTCGTATGCCAACATTGATGGAAGAAATTTGTACATGGACGTCTACCGCCCAGAATCAGCAACCGGGCAATTGCCTGCGGTCATCGTGATTCATGGCGGAGGATGGGTCAAAGGAGCGAAAGAAAAGTTTGCGGCGCTATCAGCGGCGATTTGCCGCCGTGGCTATATCGTTGCCAACATTGAGTATCGATTGGGACATGAAGCAAAATTTCCGGCAGCCATTCGTGACTGCAACGCAGCAGCTGCTTATCTGCGTACCCATGCGGCTGACTTTGGGATCGACCCAAATCGAATTGCCGCGGTGGGAGGATCAGCCGGTGGGCATCTCGCAGGACTGGTGGCGGCCGGGCATGACATTGCGGAATTGCGACATGCGGGCACTGAGGAATCAAGTCACTTGGATGCTTTGGTAGTGATGGCGGGGCCAATGGAGATTTCACCGGGGCGAGTCGCCGATCAATCGATCTCTGAGCCAGAAAAATCGTTTGCGGTGGTTTGGTTTGGCGGGGATGCGAAGCAAAAACCAGACCTATACAAATTAGCCGACGTCACCAGTAAAGTGGACGCGACGATGCCTCCGGTTCTTTTCTTGACAGGGTCAAAAGACAAACCCGACAAAAATAAGGCCGTGCAAGAGAAGTTGGAATCCTTGGGCGTCGAAACCGAACTGTCAATTGTGCAAGGTGCCAAACATGCTCAATGGAATTCGCCCCAGTTCATGCCCATGTTTGTCGAGGCAATTGATCGGTTTCTCAGAAAGAATCTACCTTCGACCGACGATCCGATTGCTCCGCGCAGCAAAGTAGATCTCTTTCACGGGCAAGACCTGACCGGCTGGGAGCTGACATTAGAAACACCGGAAACTGGAGTTTTCAACGCGAGCGAGGGTGTCATCCAAGTGGCCGGCATGCCTTTCGGCTATCTCCGAACTGAAAAGGCCTACAAGGATTACAGACTTCATGTCGAGTGGCGATACTTAGATACACCGCCTGCACCGGGAAAGAACCGCAATAGCGGTGTATTGCTACACATGACCGGTGAAGACAAAGTCTGGCCCAACTTTACCGAAGCCCAGTTGAGAGCAAACAACGCTGGCTTTTTTGTTTTCTCGGGGGACTCGACATGCACAGAAATTGAGAAAGCCACCGAACAGAGGAAAGCCAGGGGCAATAACAAGAAGGTTCGCGTCATAAAACGCAAGCCTAACGTCGAGGAAAAACCAGTCGGCCAGTGGAATTCCTACGACATCGTCTGTATGGGCGATACCGTTACCCTAACCGTCAATGGAAAGCTGGCGAACAAGGCAACCGGGTGCGTTCCGGCCGCTGGGAAAATTGGCCTATAAAGTGAAGGTGCACAGCTGGAGTTTCGAAACATTTATCTCGAACCGGTAGAGTAGAAGTAGAATGCGCTACTTCATTTGACCGGCCCTCCAGATCAAGATATCGGACGGTCAATGCGTGAAGTTCTGATTAAGGATCAAATCCATGACTCACTCGAACCGACGATCTTTTTGCAAGCATGCTTTGCTTCCGCTGGCTGCGTCTGCATTGGTGCCATCGGCAGCCTCGCGCGCTGAAGAAAAACCCGGCGAACCGATTAGACGTTCGCACCTCCGCATTTCGTTGAACGCTTTCTCCTTCAACAAACTGCTGTTAGAAAATGCCGAAGATTCCAGCAAGGGAGTAGATCTGTTCGGCGTCTGCGACTTCTGTGCCAGCCTAGATATCGACGCGGTCGATCTGACCGGCTACTACTTTCCAGGGTATCCGGATGCCCCCACGGACGATTATATCTTTCACCTAAAGCGCCATGTGTTCGATCTGGGGCTGGAAGTAAGCGGAACGGGTGTACGAAATGACTTTGTGGTAGACGATGAAGCAGTCCGTCGCGAAGGTATTCAGAGGGTCAAAACGTGGATTGAAGTGGCCGCTAAACTGGGGGCTCCGGTGATCCGCGTTTTTGCTCAAACGTGGCCACCGTTTCGCAACTGGCAGCAGGCCGCTGGCGAAGCTGATCGACTGACGGTGGAAGGACGGGTTGCAGACGCACTTCGTGTATGTGCGGATTATGGACAAGAATACGGAGTGATCGTGGGCGTTCAAAACCACGGCGACTTTGTGAAAACTGGGCAGGAACATCTAAGTCTCATCGATCGAGTCAATCATCCGTGGTGTGGTGCTTTGGTAGACACCGGAAGGTATCTCTCTGAGGATCCCTATGCCGACATTACGCTGACCGCACGGTACGCGGTCAATTGGCAGATCAAACAGGCGATGGGGCACAAGGCTGATGCCACGCCAATGGACATGCGGAAGTTATTGACCATTATTCGAAGGTCCGGATATCGCGGCAACATTCCAATCGAAACTCTTCCTCTCGAACGTCCTGACTACGACCCATTTGTAGAGATTCCCAAAGTGCTTGGTGAGGTTCGCAAAGCAATGAAAGCCACCGCAACTATCCAGCCTGAGGCAGACGGTTAGTCATTGAGAGCCCGCTTTTGGACTCACGTCTCTCTCGCATGCTTCGAGAACGTAGGCGCACGGGTGCAACGCACTCGCGTTACGAGAGGTATCCACAAAATACGACGGGCCGAGTGCTTGAACCAACACGGGTTCTTGTCATTGACTGACGCAAAGGCGAAGATTGACGCATGAGTTGACTAGATTGAACAGAAACCACATACCGCTTTTAGCAACCTAGCCTCCAGAGATTTCGCTTCATCCGGCAGGCCCGTCTGGCCAGGTGGAACTTCGATTTCACTCACGGATCGTAGTTCAGCAACGGGAAATAGGTCAGAGCAAGAAAAAGAAAAGCAATATGAATTCTTCGAGAACTCTTAGAACAATGATTGCGATGGTTTTGGCGACGAGCATCTTTTCGTCACCGGCGGAGTCTTTTGCTGAAGAGCCAAGTGTGCTGGTGGTCAACACCGCGGCGTCCGAGCCGGTAAATAACGCGTTGCTTGGTTACAACATCTTTCACTTCGAAAGCCAGCGCGAGCGAGACTTTATCGAGCGCATTAACCCTGTGGCAATGCGCTTTCCGGACGGTGTCTGGGGCAACTTTTACAATTGGGAAACCGATGGCTTCACGAATCACGGCGACGAGCACCACCGATCCCATGTCTACGCCCCGGTCCTCGCAAAATGGAAAGAACTCGGCATCAAAGGGGGCATTGCCGGACTCACGAAACTTAATGACCAGAAATTACAACGCGACGGCGCAGGCTACAACATCGTCTGGCTATACAACGCGGCTTTCGACAGCCCAGAAAAGAATGTCGCCCGTATGCAGGATAGCATCGAAAAGGGCTTCGTTGTCCGCGACATCGAACTGGGGAACGAGCAGTTCTGGCTGACCCAAGTCTCGAACCGTACTCTGACCCCCGAAGGCTACCGCGACGCTGCACGCGGTATCTCGAAAGCTCTGAAGCAAGCTAACCCCGACGTCCGCGTATCGGTCACCTTGTCGTGGCGAGACCAGCACGACAGTTGGAACAAAATTGTTGCGGATGATGATCAATACTTCGACGCAATCTCGCTGCATAAGTACAGCGGATCCGGCAAGGACGAATCCGAGGACGACGCCAAGTTAAAGACCGTGCTGGCCGGGCGAAAGCACTTGGCAGAGTCCGCCGCGTACGTTCGGAGCTTTGCCCAGAAACCCATCTGGTTGACCGAATGGGGCTTGAATTCCGGCAAGGACGCAAAAGCAGCCTCGGCCCTATCGATGGCCGATTGCTACCTGTATCTATTTGAAAACCAGGACACCTTCCACCGCGCGAACTGGTTTTCTGTCAACGGCGTCGCCCGAAGTTTCGTCGCCATGGGCAAGAACCGACGGCCCGTTGAACCGTTGCGAAAGACCGCCTTCGGCTGTGTGCACGAGATCATGCGCGGCATTTTTGAAGACGCTGATCTGCTCTCAACGACCGTCGAAACCTCGACCCTCGATACCGGCGCCGGCACTGTCGACGTCGTCACCGCTCGAGCCGTAAAAAAAGATGGCCGCCTGATCATCTGCGCCATCAATCTTTCGGATCAGCCCAGCCAACTGGCGATCACAATCGATCGAAACAATGAAACTGCAGTCCTCACCCACGAAGCCTTAGCCTTCAATTCCATGGGCGAAACCCTCTTATTGGATATCGACGCTAACCCGCTGGAATCGATTGAACTCACCAACAACCGCGTCACTCTATCTCCACGATCTATCAACAAGATCGTGATGGCAGGACAAGATGGGGACGCGTACAAATGACGAGAAGAAACATCCGCATGGTGTTGTCAGCAGTCGTTGGAATAATCCAAATCTAGTAGCGAATTGCGTAAGCCAAGTCGCCGCTGCGGCCAGAAGGTCTTTTTAGTCCGATGTCGGTACGCAGATACCGCGTTGACGCACGACCAAGCATTTCAAGAAACCTCGGTTGTGATTGTCACGTCAAAGAATCAGGTCGAGTATTCCGAATAAAGCCTTGATGACTTTTTTCTAGTCCACTTTTCCACCTTCGGAGCGTAGTCGTTGGAAGAATCTGCAAACATCGGAGTAGGTTTGGGAGTGCAGCGAAGTAGACGAGATAGCTGACCAACCTACGCCAAGGGATAATTTTGTCGGTGTTTTTTTGAAATTGGCCTCAACCGAAAAGAAGTTTTATGGATCGTCGGAATTTCCTCGGAACACTTACAACCACTGGTGCTGGCTTGGCTGCTTCGACGCACCTTTTGCTGTCTCAAACCGCCAGTTTTGCGGAGAGTACCAAGCTAAGCCAATTCGATAAACTGACCAAGAGCCTGTTGGTTGATTGGTGTGATGGAATGATCGCTCATCAGATCGTCGATCCCGGCAATCCCGCGTTTCACGGAGGGTTGGCCTGTCCCGCTTGCCCACGCATTCATGGCCGTTGCTCCGATGCGTTGTATCCGTTCTTGCATCTGGCCAATGTCACGGGCGATCAAAAGTATTTGACCGCTGCGATTAACGTTTATGACTGGGCTGAGAACAACGTCCGCCAACCCGACGGAAGTTGGACCAATGACATCAATCCCAAGTCATGGCGGGGCACGTCGATCTTTGGTGCGATCGCACTTGCCGAAGCCCTACACTATCACGGCAGCGTGCTGGATGCTGAGCGTCGCGCGTCCTGGACGGCTCGGCTCGACGAAGTAGTCAGCAAGTATCTCTACCGTGCCTACAAAAAGATTGACTTCACCAACTTGAATTACGGCATGACGGGCGTCTACGGTTTTCATCTGTTCGGTGAAATGCTCGACAATCCCGACTATACCGCTCGCAGCGAGCAATTCGCAGCACGCTTGAAAGACTTCTTCACCGAACCCAACAAACTGCTGTGGGGTGAAGGCAAACCAAACGACAACCGTAGTGGTCGTGGCTTACTGCCCGTTGACCTTGGTTACAACGTCGAGGAATCGCTCAACGGTGTGGTGCTTTACGCCTTAGCGGTCGACGATCAGGAACTGCTGAATTTCTTGACCGAATCGCTCAGCGGTCACTTGGAATTCATGTTGCCTGACGGATGCTGGGACAACAGTTGGGGCACGCGATCACAGAAATGGTCGTACTGGGGAAGTCGCACTTCAGATGGGTGTCAGCCTGCGTACAGCTTGATGGCTGGTTACAACCCGGCTTTTGGGACCGCGGCGATCAAGAACGCGGAACTGCTCCGGCAATGTACGGCCAACGGGTTGATTCATGGCGGCCCGCACTACGTTTCGCACGGCGTCCCACCTTGCATTCATCACACATTCACACATGCCAAGGTGATGGCGTTGGTGCAAGACAAAATGCACGCGATGCCCAAGTTCGACGCCGCGACGTCACTACCACGTTCGACCGCCCAAGGGGTCAAGCACTTCCCCGAACTCGATGTTTGGTTGGTCGCTAAGGGGCCGTGGCGGGCAACCGTTTCGGCCTATGATTCCATTTACAAAACGAAGAAATCAGGCTTGTTGCAACAACCAACCGGCGGTTCCCTGTCAGTACTCTATCACGACACCGTGGGCACGCTGCTGGTTTCGAGCATGGCTCGTTACGAAATGGTCGAACCGTTGAACATGCAGCCCAATCCGGGAGACGACTTCCCTTTGACCACACGGATTGAGCATCGTACGGACGATTCCTGGTACACGAACCTGTACGACTTGAAGGCGCAAGTCGATTTCGATGAGGACGATCAGCGAATAAACTGTGTGGTGAAGACGTCGCTCCAAAACGAAAGCCGTCAAACGCTTCGCAATGAAGCATCGACGTACGAACTGCGTTACCAGTTTGATCGCGAGGAGGTGAAGATATCAGTACCCCCGCGTCGCGCGGTTGATTCCCTTGGATCGGCAGCGCTTGTGGTTCCGATTTTCTCACCCTCCGGTGAACCGGTGCGACAAGTTTCTGAAACTCAAATCGAAATCGATAAGCCTGAAGGAACCGTGGTTGTCGAGTGCAACGTCCCGATGTCGATCAAGACCAGCGAGAAAGGGCGTGTGTTCAACATGGTGCCTGGCGCCGAAGCCGTTCCCATTTCTGTCGCCATACCACGCGAAGCCGACGTGGCCGTTCAATGCAAACTCTCCGTGAGGTAACTCGTGCATCAGAGTGATTACACAAGATGAATAAGAGCATCCGTGCGATTTTGGTAGTCCTCTTAGCGATAGGGGTATGCCCATCAGTCGCCCTGGAAACGACAGAGCCGACCGCTGAATCCAATCTGACACGACAGGGTCAACAAGCAATTCAGAGTAATACTCTCACTGCTGGATTTGCTGACGCCGCTAAGGACGCAGATTCTGGCGAGTCGCAAGATTCCAAATTCGTTTCACTCTTTGACGGCTCATCACTGAGTGGCTGGATTGGTGACAAGCCGTATTGGAGCGTACGCGATGGCGTGATCGTAGGAGAGATTACCCCAGAGACGTTAATCAAGAAGAATCGTTTCCTGATCTATCAAGGCAAGATCCAAAAGGATTTCGAGCTCATAGCCGAATACCGCATTTCGCAACAGGGCAATAGTGGGATCAACTATCGTAGTGAACTCGTCGAAGGAATCGACTTTCATGCCCTTCGCGGCTATCAATGCGACATCGATGGCCAGAACCGGTACACAGGCAGCAACTATGAAGAACGAGGTCGAACGACACTAGCAAGCATAGGCGAATCAATGGTAATTCCGTCAATCAAGGCCTCCGAAAAGTTAATGCATGTCAAGCGAAATCGGTGGACCGTCGGTGTTCGGCAGCGCTCGATTGCACCGGCAAGTGAACTCCGTAAAGGCATAAAGGATAGCAAGTGGAACGAGGTCCGCATTGTTGCGAAAGGCAACGTACTAGAGCACTATGTCAACGCTCAACTGATGAGCAAAGTCATCGACGAAGACGAAGCAAACCGCAAGTTCGAAGGGCGACTAGGCGTGCAGGTGCACGTGGGCCCACCGATGACAGTCGAGTATCGCAATCTACGCGTGCGACCATTGAGTTCGGCTAAAGACTAAGGCAAGTTGTTCTGCTACGCTTTTCCCAGCCGCACGCGTCGAAGAATGGGTGTGGCGACCAATGGAAACAGGGTTACACACTAAGGCCCAAAGTGTCTTGGCGAATAGCGCTTGTGTGAATTAGCGAGGATGCAGCTGACCTTAGGGCTGTCAAAAATCGACTCCTCCACAACCTATGCTGTATAGTCGTTTATAGCACTTGGCCGCTTCGGTATTTTTAACCGAAGCTCGGAACCCAGATTTCTGAATTTGCT
The DNA here is from genome assembly GCA_040218535.1 of Lacipirellulaceae bacterium. Lineage (NCBI taxonomy): Bacteria > Pseudomonadati > Planctomycetota > Planctomycetia > Pirellulales > Lacipirellulaceae > Lacipirellulaceae bacterium. The sequence continues at coordinate 79,576 of JAVJRG010000007.1, forward strand.
TCGGCTGAGCACACCGAAGCGAGTTGGCGTCAACGCCAAACTGCCGAGGTTGGACCACCCGTTGGCTCGAACACTTCTCTCAAAATGAAGGCGGTGAAAACGACCTCAGCATCTTTTGGTTGAAGCAATTCGCGCCAATTCAGGCAATAACTGCGGCAGCTCTGACCGGCTCAGGACGTCATCACTGAGCACACTTCAGCGGTTACACCTGAAGTGCATACGGCAAGGGCGTAGATTAATATCTTGAATGAGTAAGTCAAACGCCCAATACCTAAAAAAAGCCACCGCGGCAG
>JAVJRG010000008.1:300000-392604 GCA_040218535.1 Lacipirellulaceae bacterium
CCGGTGAAGCCGCCGATCATCATCACCACCGGCAGGCTTTGCACGCCGATGCGATACATATTTTCGAACATCGTGTCGCGTCGCGGCAAACGGGTGAGCAGCCACGTCATCGTCCGCCAAGCGAAGAGCATCAGGTCGCCGACCGATTCAATGATGCCTACGCCGGTTTCGCCGACGTCCGCCACTGATTCTGCCAGCCCAGCAATGAGCCCACGACGCGGCGGACCTGTTGTCACGCTATCGGTAGACATTTCGATATGCCGAGAGATGAGTTGATGAGAAAAGACGCAGCCTCCGCGCATGACGGCGGCTTATCTTTCATCGGCACATCAAAGCCAGATAGTGAACCGAACCATGGATCAAATCTGGACGGTCTCCATCAAGAAAAAAGGGCCCGGTTGGCCCTGCGAGGGATGCCAACCGGGCCCTTACGAAAAGGAGGAAACGGAGGTTCGGCTCGCAACTGCCCGTGGTGGGATTCGTGAACGCCATACGCCGGCGTGCTGTGCGAGCGTGAAGGCACGCCTGGGTCTCTCAGCCAGGGGTCGCTCAGTTAAAGAGCGACTAGCGCGGGGGCGAAAAGTGCGTCTGGCGTGAGTAGCGTACCACTCGGTCGGAATGAGTTAACGCACGCGGCGTGCCAAAACTAAGTTGTTCACGTTTCAGGCACGAATAGAAGGTAACAACGCCGAAAGTTACGTGGCGGCTCGTTGCTAGCTTGGAAAGAATGGGCGTGGCCGGTTTGTAGAAGTTACAAAATCAGATAATGACCGATGACCAAATCCAAATGCCCAAAAAGACTTGATGGGTCGCTTGCGATTGGTCATTTAGGCTTGGTCATTGGTCACTCTGTTTCGAAACAGACTCGTCAGCATCGCCTGAAACACCGGCTCGGTCCGTGCCATCTCGCGATCTTCTGCCTGACAGATCAACAAGTAAACGGCTTCAGGCGTTTGGAAGCCTCGTAGGCGGCAGGTGTTGGTGAAGTCGAGGCAGTAGAAGTTCACTTCGTAGCCGGTAAGGGTGATGCCGTCAAAGGTTTCCGGTTCTGCCGGGTGGGCTTCGATTTCCTTGTATTCTGCCCTAAGGGCCGCCATTGCCTCGTCAAACAGCGATTCCAATTCGGTGCCAGACGGGTGGCGAGAGATCTGCCAGAAGGCGGTCTCCGGGCTGGCGACGACGGCGATCGAGTCCCCCTCAGCAGGCTCATCGAATTGCCAGTTGTCTGGGTAGTCGAAGGTAAGGCCAAGAGTTTCGCAGGTGGCAGGCATGGATTTGTAGTGGGCAGTTGTGACGGGTAATTGTTCAACTGCTCAGTGTATCACAGTGCTTTGTGATGTTGATAGCACCGATGTTTAACTGCGTGTGCTTGCACGGCGCTGGCAGGGGGCGTCGCAAACAATCGCGGTGCAAGCACACGCGGCGAAACGGAGGTGCGAGCTTCTTGCTAGCACCAACAATGCTACTGCTCGAACCGCAGGAGATTGCTACTGTTCCAACGCTTCTCTCGACGCCCAAGTCTTGATGACTCCGTGCCGAAGTATCTTTCATGGCTTTTACTTCCCACAAGACGAACCGCCTGCTGATAGCAAGCTTACTGCTAGTCGTTTGTGCGACCAGCGGTTGTGCTTCGTTGCGGAAGTACAAGGTGGTGCCGGATTCGGTCGCGAAGTGCCGTCGGTTGTCGCGTGAAGGGGTGACGGCGATGGAGCGTGGCCAGTGTGAGCAAGCCCGTACCTTGCTCGACAAAGCCGTTGAGGTAAGCCCGACCGACATTGACGCACGGCGTCAGTTGGCCGAAGTGTTGTGGAACGAAGGCGCTTATCGTGAAGCCGCCGACCAAATGGAAGCCGCGGTGCGACTCGACCCAGAACACGGCCCGACGCTTGTTCGCGCCGGGGAAATGCTCCTGGCCGCCGGTTCGCCTGGTCGCGCTTTGGAACGTGCGACGGAAGCGATTTCGTTGGATCCGACATTGGCCGGCGCGTGGGCGTTACGCGGACGCGTTCATCGACGCTTGGAAAACCCCAAGCAGGCACTCGCTGATATGCAACACGCCCTCCGATACGGACCGCATGCAACCGACGTACTGCTGGATGTCTCGGAGCTGCAGTACGAACTGGGTCGCTCGCATCGCGCGCTGACCACGTTGCATCATGTTCTCGATTCCTATGCCGTGGGTGAAGAGCCCCGTCGCGCTTTGTGGCTCGAGGGACTGGCTTACACGGCTGTGGAGCGGCACGCGGACGCGATCACCAGTTTGCAGGCGGCACACCAACGTGGCGAGCCGAACGCCGATTTGTTGTTGCAATTGGCGAAGGCGCAAGCCTCAGCGGGCCGTCCCACCGACGCCGCACAGACGGCTCAGTTGGCTCTGGCGACCGACGGCGGTCACGAGGCGAGTCGGGTGTTCTTGGCGCAGCTTCAAGTAACCGGAAGCCCTGACGGAACGATCCTGCGGTGACGTGATCAGACGAGCCCGTCATAACCGGCACAGCCTGTATTCCTAAACAAAGTCATGCGACTATGCCGCGTTGGTCGAATTCGTGAGCTATGTTTCCGATGGAGTGCCTATCGCTCCTCCCACCCCCTCAAGCCTTCCTGCTCGAGTGAATTCTAAATAGGAGAATCCCCATGCCAGCTACGCTTACTCCGTTTGTTGATCGCCGTAATGCCGGTGCTACGAATCCTGATGCTGGGGCTTCTCCAACGGGTCGCGAACGCCGCCAGTTCACCAACAGCCACGACGATCTTTCGCCCGAAGCAAGCGAGTTGGCCGCCGCTATCGACAATTACAAACTGCAACATCGTCGCCGTTTCATCAACTTCGAAGAGATGCTCTCGGTGATGAAGTCGATCGGCTACAGCAAGAATTAGTTCTTAAGAAAACAGAATCGCCACGGCCTGATGCTGAGCCCGTGGCGCAAGCCCAAGGGAGAACCCACGGCTTGCGCCGCGGGCTTTTTTATTGGGGAGCTGGAGTAATTTGCGAACTTACTACGGCGAAGCCGTTACGCCCTATAGCCCAGGGTTGAAGCGGCGCCAGCCGCGACTACCCTGGGTGCTAGATCGCCCACACCAAAATCATCTACGCCGAAGGCGTTACGCCTACCATGCCGCAATCCCTCGCCAACGTCGCCATGCATTTGGTCTTCTCCACCAAAGACCGCCAATCATTCCTGGCCGACGATCAAATCCGCGAGGAAATGCACCGACAATTGGGCGGAGCTTCGAAAACTCTTTCTTGTTCGCCGATGATCGTCGGTGGCGTCGAGGACCATGTCCACTTGCTAGCACGGCTCGATCGCACGATCACAATTGCCGAGTGGGTGAAGGAGTTAAAACGTGTGACGTCACTGTGGATCTAACAAAGCTATCCACAGTACACAGATTTCCAATGGCAATCTGGCTAGGCGCGTTCTCGGTAAGCCAGTCAGAAACCCCACGCGTGAAACGATACATCGAGAACCAAGAGGAGCATCACCTTGAGCGCGATTTCAAAACCGAATTTCGTTTGTTGCTTGAGCGTCATGAGGTGCCGTATGATGAACGCTACGTTTGGGACTGACGTAACGCCGTTGGCGTATGATTCACCATGGGTTGTTTTCCCAGGGTAGCCCCGGCTGGCGCCGGGACAACCCTGGGCTGAAAGACGCAACGGCTTCGCCGTATTCAGAGAGGCTGCACGTGCCCCAGGATGCGTTACGCGATCCTGGGCCTAGGGGGTGGAATCGCTTAGCGATAGGGTGCGAGGGAATTACAAATCTCAGGCACCACATCAGAATTTCCCCAAGAGCTTCAGAATTGCCCATGTGCCGACACCCACAACAACGAATGGAAGTTGCAAACCATGGGCTATGTCGATGTACTTATTCAGTCGGCGCGAGAGAAAACGGTGGCACAACGGGCGAATAGTCACGGCCGAAAAGGAAAGATAAAGCCCTGTAACCCAGCCGTGCATGATCAAAACCTCCAAGGCAAGGTGAAGGTTTTTTACCCGAGGCGCAGTCGAGAGCACCGCCAACGTCAAGAGCATACAGAATATGGATGTGGTTATCGTTGCGACTGCAAGCTTCTTGCGATTTAGTAACTCCTCTGGCTCGTTCAACCTCAAACCCCTTCCTCAGCCCGAAATAGCGCCATCCGCAGTTCGCGCCCGGTGACAAATCCAACCGTCGTCCCATCATCATCAACAACATGCCCCAGGACATCTTCTTCCTGGCTGAACTTGTGCATCGCCGAGAGGTACGTTTCGTCGGCTTCCAGCTGAAGCATCGGCAGCGGCTCGGGGAGGCGGGCGTCTTCAGAGACGAAAAGGTCGGCCACGCGGATGTAGCCCACCAGCTTGCGCTTGGGATTCACCTCTTCAACCGGCAGCAGCGTACGGCGGTGGCGTTGGGCGAGGCGGAGGGCATCGCTCTTTTTCATGTCGGTGGTCAAGCGAACGCTACGCGTGGCGGCGGTGGCGAAGCTGGAGATCGGTCGCGCGGCGACGCCGAGCATTGATTGAGCGAGTGTTCGTTGCACGGGACGCAAGAGGCCCGCCTCGTGACCCTCTTCAACGAGCTGGCTGATCTCGCGGCGGGCGAGACGCAGCGAGAGTTCTTGCGGCGTTGCTTTGGAAAAGAACTTCAGAACCTGGCTGAGCGCCCACAGCAGAATGGTGGCCGGCAAGAAAATGATGCAGCAGGCCACGAGTGCCGGTGCGCAACGTCTGAGCAAGCGATTGGGGGCATCGTAGAATAAGTTCTTGGGCATCAATTCGCCAAGAACGAAGATCACCGGGGCGATCACAATTGGGGCGAGCAAGTCAGTAAGCGTTCCGCCGCCAGGGATCAATCGTTGCGTTCCCATCACCACGGCCAGCGACGTGAGGTAATTGGCCAAGTTGTTGCCGACTAGAGCGGTAGCGATGAACAGCGACGGCTGATTGGCAAGCCAGAGCATCACCTTCGAGGCCCAATCGCCGGCCAGGCCATCAATGACCAAACGTAAACGCGTCATGCGGTAGAAACCGGTCTCGGTGCCGCTGAAGAAGGCACTAAGCATCAAGCCGATCGTAAAAAGGACCAGGGCGACGATCACGGCAGCACTCCTCCATCAGGAGCAAGCCAAAGTTCGGCCGTCAGTGGGACGTGATCTTCGGCGGCGATCACTTTGAAAGCGAAGGGCCCCCACACAACTTCGTCACCCTCTTCCGGCAAGCGTTGCAATTGTTCTTGCAAGACACCCGCCACGGTGACGCTCTTTACCGCAGGAAGTTCGACGCTAAAGTGCCGCGACAGACGGCGCAGACTTGTAATCCCGGTCACCTGCCAGAGCACGTCACTGATCGGATGAATTGAGGAGGTCGCCATCAGCCGTGCGCTGCGGCTGGAGTCGCTTTGAAAGATCGTTTCGAGAATGTCTTCCAAGGTGACAATGCCAATCGTCTCGCCATTCTCGTTGATGATGGCGGCAACCTCGCGCTGCTGATGTTCAAGCTGTTCCAGCACCGAAGCGACGTTCGTACACCACGGAACGTAAACCACCGGTCGCGCGAATTCTTCGAGGTGCCGCTTGGGGATGTTCGGCAAGTGCTTCAGCGGAATGGCGGCGGCGATTTCATCGGAGTCATACTCAGTCACTAACAAGTAACCGCTCCGCGTCAGCTTGCCGCCAAGTTGTTCGAGGTGAACCGGCGGGCTAAACGACTGGTACTGTTTGCGAGGCCGCATCAGTTCTTCGGCCGTGAGTGTGGAGAGCAGGACGATGTTTTCCAGCGCGGATTGTTCCTGGGCGGCGAGGTCTTCATCCTGCGTGCTGAGGGTGATCGCCCGTTCGAGGTCGTTGATTTCGAGGTAAGACTCGCGCTGGAACGAGGGGAAGATCAAACGAAATAGCGTCCGGTTGATTCCGCTGAATAGGGGCATCACGGGGTCGAGAACGCGGACTGCCGTGGCGAGAGGAACGCTCAGAAGCTTGGAGATTCCCACGGCGTGCTGCACCCCAAACGTCTTGGGGAGCATTTCACTGCAAACGATCAAGCCGAGGAGCGAGGCAATCGCAACGGCGGCTCCTTCAGCGGTGCGACTTTGTTTGTCGAGTTGGATCCCCACCACCGACGCAAGCGCGAAGTAGACGATGTTGATGATCAGGTTCCAAAACAGAATGGCCGTCAACAGTCGGTCGGGCTTGGCGAGCAAATCAATCGCCAATCGCCCTGCCCCGCCACTCTTGCCGAGACGGCGACGGTCGTCGGCTTGTAAGGAGAAGAGCGCGGCTTCGCTACAGGAAAAGAACGCGGAACTTGCCGCCAAGAGCGCCATGGCAAGAAAGAACGGAGCAAAGTCGCTCAGCACGGCCACGGGGTTCAAGCCTTTGTTGGAGTTTGGCGGTTAGTTTTGGCCACGGATTTCACGGATGATTTTCACATTTTCGTTTCATCAATCGTAACCCGAAGCGTAAGCGAGGGAGAACGCCGGTTGAGGCTCTCCCTCGCTTACGCTTCGGGTTATGATTTCGACCACATCCGTGTCATCCGTGAAATCCGTGGCCCAATATAAACGTTGCTAGATTGATTGCTACAAGTCCTGTGAGGTAGTCCGTCCCGTGGCGACGTCGAATTCGTGGATCGCGGGGATGAGCATTGCCGCGGTTGCGAAGCCATAAGTTGTGAGGGTTACCAACATGGCGGCGCCGAAGTTCGCTTGCAGGAAGCTGGTCATCACAAAGAAGGTCGCGAAGGGTGCCGTGAGGCACGCGATGGCTAGGGCCTTCGATTCGTTGCGATAGGCCAGCGTCGAGTAGAGTCCCACCGCCCCGCCGAACATGAAAGCCATGAAGGCGACGAACTGCGAGCCGAACGATGTTTGGAACGCGAGCATCATCCGCATGCAGACGGCAATGCCCATGAGTAAGAAGAGCACCGTGCCAAGGCTCGCTCCAACGGCGGTGCGTGAGTTCGGATAGCTCATCCCCAGATGCACGCCGAGCATGGCTGTAAACATCGTCAGGGTCGCGAGTCCTGCCATGAGGAATAGCAGATTCTCCGTGCCCAGCCGGCCTGTGTACCAGAGGACGAAACACAACAGCGCGGGAAGTAGGATCATTTCCTTCGCGTTGAAGAAGATACCAACCAGTTTTCCGAAGATGATTTCTTTCGGCGAAAGATCGGTGACGAGCAACAAGTCGAGCGCTTTCAAATCGCGCTCGTTGGTGATCGAAGTGACGGCCAGCGCGTTCACCAGTAGCAAGCCAAGCACCATCAGAGGGGCGAGTGGGCGGGCTTCAATCGGGAAATTGCCGCTGGTGCGTCCGTCCTCGCCAAGAATTGTCCACAGCCCTGCCGCGCACAGTGCGAAGACAATCAAGTAGGCGACGCGCACAAGGATGATCTTCTTGCCGTAGGCCCAGGTGCAGATTTCCCGCCAGAGGATCGGGTTATCCCAGACTTCGCGTGTTTTGTTCGAGTAGGCATGGACATCGACGCCCTCAGCCACTTCGGTCCGTTCTTCAGTAGTGCGTGGACGAGCTTCTTGCGAAGGGTTCCAAACACGCACTCTAGCGATGGCGATGAGGTTGAGAGTCAGGGCGAGTGCCGTTCCGAATAGCAAAAACAGATTCACGCCATCGGTGAGAAACGTCTCTGACAGACTCTCCCCGAGAAGTGGTTCTTGGATCGGTTGCACTGCCGCCAAGACGGCGCGCATAGGACTGAAGCCGGCTGCCAGTTGCTCTGCTGCTATGCCTCGCAAACTGGTTCCGAAAACACCACTGGCGATTGCTTCGCCCAACAGTAGCCACAGGCCAAGTACGAGCGCCGTCATCGCTAGTGTTTGAAATGTTTTCTCTCGCCACAGAGCAAGCATCGAACCGAGGCTGCCTCCGGCGACGGCTGCCACGAAGGTCACGGCAACGACTCGCACGACTTGGGTCATGCTCACACCGCCCAGGAGGGTAAGCAACATCAGTAGGGGCAAGCTGGAAAGCACGAGCATGAGAACGCCCAGCATGCTGGCCAACAAACGGCCAAGGACCAGCTCGGAGTTGGTCATGCTGGTCATCAACAGCAAGTCGAGCGTGCGGCGGTCTTTTTCTTGGGCGACCGCGGCGGCGGTTAGTAGCGCCGAAAAGGCAAGCGAAAGCGACAATTGCACCGGGGCGATCAGCGAGAAGACCGTGGCACCGAAGCGGGAAAGGTCCCCAAGTCCGCGGACCGGTTGCGAGCCGGAGAGGATCAGCCAGGCCGTGATCGCCAGACTGAATAACGCGGCGACATAGAGAGCCCGCAGCCCGTAGAGCCGCCAATTGCGGGGGGTCGTCGCGACTTCACGAGCGAAAGTGGGTCCGACGAGCAACGCGATTGAACTCCAGGGGAAGGTGAATCGGGCCCATCTAAGAGCATGACCCGAAGAGAACTTCACTATAAACTGACGGTCCGAGAGCGTCGACTGGGCACCAACTAACTTTCATGATCGTCACAGACCAACCTCAAGGGCGTCTGACAGTAGTCTTCTTTTTCCTGCTAGAGAACCAGGTAAGTGTACTCTGCTCGAAAAGTCGGATAGGATGAAGTCCTGTGGCTCGCGGCTTTTTGAACAATGCACCGCGAAGGTCCGTACGAGACCATTAGGTGCTGAGAGGCCGAGTTCACTTCCTAGTCTTCACCAAAGCACGTTCGTTTCACACGGTTGCCCGTAGGCGGCCTGTTGAACAACGCGAACATCCCCGAGGTTATCGATGCTCCAAGAGATCATGCTCGTCCCATCACGTACGGTTCGAAAGCTTTTCGGATCACTCATTCTCTGCCTGTTGGCTGCTTACTCAAGTACGACGGCCCAGGCCCAATTGACAACCGAGAATCTGATCGGTGATGCCGTTTCGCTTTCGAATCGTTCCTATCCGGAAGTCGAAGACGCGATCCAGCGCTTTCGCAATAAAGATGTCGAAGCGGCTCAGGCATTTCTTGAGCGAGCCAAAGAAAAGTATCCCAAGCTGCCGCCAACCAATGTGACCATGGCCAAGATGTTTATCGTTGGTCGCAATGGGAAAGCCGCACGGCTTCTGTTGGAGAAGGCAACCGTCGAAAGCCCGAATGATCCCGAAGCGTATTTGTTGTTAGCGGACGATGCGTTTACTTCGGGGAGAACCACCGAAGCGGCCGTGTTGTTTGAAAAAGCTGGTGAGTTAAACGAAGCGTTTGATGAAAACGCGAAGCGCAAAGGGAAATTTGAAGTCCGGGTGATTGCTGGTAAGGCGGGGGTCGCTGAACGTCGACAGCAATGGGAGACGGCCGAAAAACTTCTTCGACAATGGATCGAGATGGACCCCGACAGTGCTCCTGGTCATCAACGTCTGGGAGTCACACTCTACCGTCTGGATAAGTTCGATGAGGCACGCTCTGAATTCAAAGAAGCACGCGAGTTGCGAGACGATTTTAACCACCCCGAGATCGTCATGGGCCGTCTGTTCGCTCGCGACGACAAGGACAAGGAAGCAAAACAAGCCTACGAAAAGGCCTACGCGGCTGATGGTGACAATGAAGACACCGGGCGTGCCTACGCTGAGTACCTTCTCAAGGAAAACAACCTCGATGAAGCGACCAAGGTTTCCGCCAAGCTCGTCAAGCAAAACCCTGAATCGATTCCAGCTCTTCTGCTGGATAGTGTGATTGCGAAGTTGAAAGGGAGTAGCGACCTGGCGAAGAAGAACCTGACGAAGATTCTCGACATCGATCCGTCGAACGCTGACGCCACGAATCTACTGGCGATTATTCTTGTTGATAGCGAGAAACAGTCCGACAAGGACAAAGCACTGAGCTACGCCCAAGTGAATGCCCAGCGATTCGCCAAGAGCCCCCAAGCACGCGTGACGTATTCCTGGGTGCTTCATAAACTAGGCAAAAGCCGCGAAGCACAAGCGTCGCTCAAGGACATTTCTGGAAGCAACCTCACGTCCGATTCAGGCTACTTGGTTTCGCAAATGATCGCCGACTTAGGCCAGAAGGAACAAGCTCGCAAGATGCTTGCGCAAGTGCTGAAGCGTTCCGAAACGATGCTGTTGTTCGAGGCGAAAGCGCGCGATCTGCTGGCGAAGCTTGAGGCTGAGGAGAAGTAGCGTCTCTTTGCGTTTGACCCGAGAGCTGACGCTTCTCGGCTCTTGGGGACGTGACGCTTCTTGGCTCGATTACGTGAGCGCATAAAAAGGTCGTAGCAAGTCGATCCGTCGTCTTGCTACGACCTTTATCCTGAAGCGAAACACAACTTTTGTGTTTCGCCCTCCCGTTTGCTTTGTACTAGGAGTATCGGGCGGAAGGTGTGCATCGCTCCAGTCGGTTTTTAGGATAAAAAGCTTTCAGCTCTCAGCCGTCAGCTATCAGCCTATGGTCCAGTCATTATCAGGGCGACTAATCGGATTAAGAAAAGCATGCGGGGATGGCTCTGCTAAGCAGGAATGCCCCTCAATTGCTGATAGCTGACGGCTGAAAGCTGATGGCTATAAAAACGAAGCAGGCAGGTGTCACGGGGGACACCTGCCTGCTTCCACATTCGGCCCCATGGCTCGAGAAACACCTCACTCCCCAGTAAGCGTTCTCGGCACGAAGCCCTTGGATTGTTGGTTTGGTTTTCTTGATTGGCTAAACTTTGACGATGGGGCAGTGCCCGCGGGCTGACGCCCGATGTATCGGGACGGCTCTTTTCGATTGGCAGCTCAGAACGTGTTTGGATTGTCTTTCGAAATCTTGTCGAGCTGTTGTTGCTGTTGCTGTCGCCACTCGCTGAAAGACGGTACCAGACTTTGCCCTGTTGTGCCGCGAGGGACTACTGGAACAGGAAGCTGTAGATTCTCTTGGCGTGGTTGTGGTCTTGGAGGGGCTAGTTGGTCGCCCTCAAGGACGGATCCCGTTCCGATACTGCCAAGCGAAGCGAGTTCGATAGGCTCGACATTCGGCAGGTAGTGGCGGGACTTATGGGCGGGCACGGAGCAATGTGTTTCAGCGATGAAATCGGGGGCAGCTTGGTGGGCTAGTCCCTTGGTGCAGCCACCGAGACTGCCCAAGCAGCAGAAGCCCCCTGTGCAGGATCCATCTTTGCAGGAGCCGTGCTTGCGTGCGTGCCAGCGGTGGCAAGGTGGCATGCAGCAATCGGCGTAGGAGTTCCGCCAGGGGCCGTGATAACAGGCCAACGGCGTGCAGCCGCAGTGGGACTTGTACACGTGGTCTCGCCAGCGGTAGCGGCACGCACCGTAAGTGGTGCAGTAGGCCTTTCCACAGGCACTCTTGTAGATGGGGTGGGCAAAACGGCAAGCGGGCGAAGTCGTGTGGCCGTGTTTGCAGGCACTGAACAGCCCGTAGCGGGCCGAATCGCAATAGCGAGGTACGAAGAAATCCTGGTTCTGGTTCCAAACACAACCGCCGTCGGCTGTCGGGACGGTTGCCCCGAAAGTCTGACGAAACAGTCGTGCCTGCGCCTGAGCGGCGAGCAGCGTGAGAATCGTCAACGCCAGAAGGACGCGGGCAAAGTGGCTGAATTTCATTCGATTGAACTCGCTACATTGGGGAGTGGCGTGAAACCCAAAAGGGGCATCACAGGCGGGTAGCGTAGCTGGTACGCTAGGGGTCGGAGGAAGCGACCGCGAGGTGCTTGCTCCAACCCTGAAAGATTGGTCACGCCGGGGTGTTGAGCAAATGCCACACGCACGGTTTTCCCAGCGGGTTGCCTTTAGCTAGCCGTTACGACCGGACGGCATGAAGTCCCCAGGAGTCTAGCGAAGCAATCGAGTGATGAATGTGACGGTGGTGTCGAATATGCTGCTCTTGGGAGCACCAGCGCTTAATGAGATCGATCCCTTTCGGCTTTGCGCCGCTGGGATGGCCGGGGCGTTCATCCTGATAGGTCTCAGGCAGGTCTGGGAGACCACTCTGCGTGCACCGTTGCTCTGGAGCTTGCTGGCATGTTTTCTGTTAGCGTATGCTGAAGGGAACCTAACGACTTCAGGCGAGGAAACGCTGCAGCGAATCCCTACATACCGCTATTTCTACTACGTCTCGATCTTTTGCCCATTGATGGCTGTGCTGGGGGCGAAGCGCCCACAGAATCGCGGCTGGCAATGGATTGTACTATCGCTCTGGGTCACTTTGACCATCCCAGCTATTCAGTCGCTGCTGGACGATCCAACGGCACGGCTTGTACTTCCGGGAATGTGGAAAGGTTTCTTGTGGCTCTTGATAATGATGGGGCTTCTAAACTACTTGCCAACTCGCCATTGGCTGGCAGCGTTACCGTTTGCAATCGGGCAGGTATTCCTCTTTTGGGAGTACATATTCCCAGTGCGTCCTTCTTCCTTGGAGCTTTTGGGTGGTGAGAAACTGATTTCCTGGGGTTACTATCTGATGGCCGGCGCAGTTGGAATCGTGTGGTTGCAAAGCTTGACAAAGCGATCAGTAAACCTTGAGAAAGGTCAGCACGTCGAGCGACTTGTTCCGCAACTCGGACGCTGGCTGCGCTTCCGCGATGGTTGGGGAGCCTTCTGGACGGCGCGTTTAATGGCTCGTGTCAACCAAACGGCTGAATTACAGAAGTGGCCGATTCGCTTGTGGCCTTCGGGCTTCAAAGCGGTGGATGAGAGCGCAGACGTGGAAATCACTGAGGAGCTGGCGGCGTCGGTGGAGAAGACGCTCGACGCACTGTTGTGGCGGTTTGAGCGGGTGGACGAGCGTGACGGCTAAGCGGCGAGCCGCGGCTTGCCGCTTAGCCGCTGCGTCATTGACTAATTTTACGCAGCCTTTGGAAAGTTCAGTGGGAAGAGCCCGAAGATCTCGTCGCGTGACAAACCGTGCCGCCCTGCACGGCTTGGTGTTGAATCGTGCTCGTCGTTCAAAACTTGGGCGCTGAAGACTTGGGCGAACAGCTCCCGCTTTTCCTCAAGCACGGCATCAATGCGTTCTTCGATGGTGCCGGTCGCTAGGAACCTTGTTACCGTGACTGGGCCTGCGGCGCCAATGCGGTGGGCTCGGTTGATCGCTTGATCTTCCACGGCAGGGTTCCACCAACGGTCAAAGAGAAAAACATACTGCGAGAATTGCAGATTCAGGCCGACGCTGCCAGCGCCGTAGCTCATCAGCAGAACGCTACAGTCGGCATCATCGCGAAAGCGTTCGATAACCGCGTCACGCTTCTGGCTGGGAACCTTTCCGTGATATTCCAGTGGGCCAAACCGTTGAAGTTTCTCGGAGAGTTTCTCGATCGTCTTCACCCATTGGCTAAAGACGATCGCCTTGCGTCCGCTGGCGGCGCACTCTTCGAGATCGGCTTCGAGGCGATCAAGTTTTGTGCTAGCGCCGGATACAGGATCGAAGTTGCAGATTTGTTTGAGACGCAGGACCAACTCGAACACGTGCTGAATGGTGAGTTGGGCACCTAGGTCGTTGAGCCCTACGATGCCGTCCTCCTCGGCGGCTCGATAGGCTTCGTATTGCTCGGGTGACAAGGCGACTTTGGCATCGCGAACCAACTTGGGCGGAAGCTCTGTAAGAACTTGGTCCTTCGTGCGGCGGATAATGTGATCGCTCACGGCCGAGCGGACGGCATTGGTTTTCATCTGCGGACGTAGTCTGTCGGGCGAGACGAACTCGAAGATACCAACAAGGTCCTCGACGCTATTCTCGATGGGAGTTCCCGTGAGCGCCCAACTGCGTTTTCTGGGGATCGAACAGATGGCGTTATTCGTTGCCCCGTTGCGATTTTTGATGCGTTGCGACTCGTCGATGACCATCACATCGTAAGGCGCAGTCGTTGCGACAGATTCGGTAATGATCTGTCGATCACGGACGACAAGTTCGTAGTTCGCAAGAATCACTCCCGAAGAGACATTCTTCCACAGCCAGTGCCGTTGGTCAGTCTTGCCTTCGATCACCGTGACCGGCATCTCCGGGGCCCATTGGGCGAATTCGCGTCGCCAGTTGGTTACAAGCGGCTTAGGGCAAACGAGCAGCGTGCGTTGCATCAGTCCTTGGTGGGCGAGCAGTCGCAAGGCCACGACCGCCTGCATGGTTTTGCCAAGCCCCATCTCGTCGGCGAGGACCGCTTCGTGTCGCGGATACAGGTAAGCGATGCCGTCCAACTGGTAGGGAAACGGAGTGAAAGGAAACTCAAGCGAACGCGCCTCAAGAAGATTCTCCAACGGCGGTTGGAGCAGATAGCTGAGACGGTCCGACCATTTGACAACGTCACGCGGTGGGCGAATGTGTACAGGCTTTCTAGCTTTCTCTTGTTGTTCTCGACTATGTGGTCTCCGCGCTCGTTTTGCTGGAGCCATCGCTTCTTCCGCATCTTGCACGGCGAGTTGTCGAGCCATGTCAACACCGTCGGCGAACAGTTGGCCTTTTAACTTCACTCCCAGCGGTTCGATAGGGAGTGCAACGCACTCGATGGGCTGAAAATCCAGCGTAGTGGAAGTCGTTTTTACTTCTTTGAAGCGCAGCTCGTATTGGAAAGGGACAAGTGTGTGCACGATTGGTTAGGCAGCCGCCTGATTTCGATGTGTTTCGTTGTCGTCGACTTCTTCCTCAGCAGCTTGTTGGGCCTCGGCAAGGGCCGCCTCAATGCGTGAGAAGGGTTCGTTTAGCTCGACGTAACTTGAAAGACGATCGAGCAGTTCTCGAATGTTAGGCTCTAACTGAGTTTCCTCTGGAAATTGAACCTGACAATTGCCCCAAGTGTTGATGCTTGTAAGACTTGGTTGACGGCTAAGCGACAAGTCGCCTGTTTTCTCAATAAAGCGGTCCGCGTCGCTTGCGGCTTCGCCGTCAATCGGACTCACGACTCCCACTGGTAGGTCACAAAGCAGCGAGAGCCCCAGCATTTCGTTTTGGTTGGTAACCACCAATTCTGGACGTAGCTGGGCCTGCGAAATCAAAGGGTGTCCAAGAAGTTCGCATAGCAAATAGGGTCGCAAAGTTTTGCCGTAGAGGATTTCCTGAGCGCGGGTCGGCTTGACCGGGGTGGTACAGCGAAACTCCAGCGGACGACCCTGCAATGACAGCACCAAGTAGCCGCCGAAGAGTCCGTGCTGCGGACTCTCAACTGCTGTTAGGAAGCCGATAGCTGGCAAGGGTTTACCGTCGACGGTGGTCATGATTTTCAGTGGTGTCGATCAGAGAGGAGACGCTCAGAGCGAGCCCGGAGAACCGGCAGAATGAGTACCAGTTGGCCAAGTCGTCCCAGGTGTCATCGGGAGGCGGCTCAGGTGGACTTTAGTTCGGCAGAATCTTCCCAAATGGTTGCCCAAAGCTAGAAAAATCTTCAAGTTTGATTAAACTAACGAAATCGAAGGCATGAAAACGCTTGCTCTGAACATGCGGCGTTTGGACAGCTTTGCTAGCAGTCTTCGCGACCCAGCCAGAATCCATTCGCATTCAACCTATTCACATTCGCGGCGAAGCACTCTCCACATTGATGAGAACTTGCCTCGCGATGCATAGAGGAAGGAAAAGTAACCTCAATGTCTCAGGCCCAGCCCGCAATTTTCTCCCAAGTTGATGTCACCGCAACGGGTCTTCCTGCCCACCATGATGTGGAGGACCTTGATCAAACGGACCTCTTGCGAGAAGTGTTGGCTGCCCAGGATCGGACGAACGAGATCCTTGAGGAATTGGTTTCCGTGATGTCTACGCAACAGCGTCAGCGGAACCAAGAGTTGCACAATTGGAAGAAAGCGAACCCAGAGCTTTCACGCTCTTGTCACGAAGCAGCCGAAAGCCTCGGCAAGGTGCAGCGCGATTATCTGGAGACACTCACCGACGAGGTCAACTATTCTGCGGAAGAGATGATCGACGGTGAATTCTTCCTTAACGAATTCGTGGATCGCTTCGGCCCACGATTGGCACATCTGAATGGCGTCATCCAAGTGCTCGCCCAACTCGGTACCGAGGGAAAGACCCTCAACGGGCAGTCATAGTCTGTCTGTACCACCACGTTCCACGTGGTAGAGCCTTCTCCAAGACTAACCACGCGGAGTGTGGTGTTACTGTGGTGCGTTGTTTCTCGTCACCGCTTGCGGTAATCTACTAGCTTAGTAATTATCCGCCTTTCCCGAGTGATCCACCCCTTCGCCCATGACCTCTCTTGCCTCCGACGCGGCAATTGCCGCGGCGCGTGAGCAGCTTGATGCTCACACTGTCGAAACTGTTGCCTGGCACTTTCACGAGTCCACCGGATGCCCTTTCTGGCTTGAAAAGAAGAGTGAGCTAAACTTCGATCCGCTTACGGAGGTGAAATGCTACGACGACCTCAAAAAGTTCCCCACTTTTGAGGACGAATGGCTACGTGGCGGGCCGGTTCGTCGTTGGGTGCCGAAAGGTCTAGCCGACAAGCCGGTTTATGTATTCGAAACAGGTGGCACGACGGGCGTTCCCAAAAGTCGTATTGCGGTCGACGATTTTCGAACGGACTATTCGCTCTTCAGCGACACGCTACCGAATGAGTATTTCCCCAAGGGGGCGAACTGGTTGATGCTCGGTCCCAGCGGGCCGCGCCGACTGCGTTTGGCGGTCGAACATTTAGCGCAGCATCGCGAAGGAATCTGCTTCTGCATTGATCTCGATCCCCGTTGGGTGGTGAAGCTCATCAAGAAGGGGTGGATGGATCATCTGGAAGAATACAAAAAGCACTGCATCGATCAGGCGATCACCGTTCTTACTGCCGGCCACGACGTGAAGTGCATGTTTGGCACGCCGAAGCTAATCGAGTCGCTCTGTCTGGAACTAGAAGAACGTGGCACCAGCCTCGCGGAGCAAGGCATCACGGGGATCTTCTCAGGCGGCACGGAGTTCACACCGCAGTGGACGAAGTTCTGTGTTGAAGAACTCTTCGGCGGCCCGCCTGAGGAGAGCGGCATCTATATGACGCCCACCTACGGCAACACGCTGATGGGCTTGGCGTGCAGCGAGCCGGTCACAGCGGAGAACAAATACAAGATCACCTACCACGCCCCGCAGCCTCGAGCTGTTTTGGAAGTGGTCGACTTTGACAACACGGACGAACTGGTCGGTTACGGTGAAACGGGCCGTTCGAAACTGACGACACTCACGAAAGAGTTCTTCGTCCCTGGATTTCTGGAACGCGATGAAGGGGAGCGTGAGAAGCCTTACGAGAAGTACCCATGGGATGGGATCAGCGGAGTTCGGCCGTTCAGCCGGTTGGCCGGCGGGACAACTGTTGGGGTCTACTAATAACTCAATCATCATTCAATCATGATCGAACTACCAGCTATTCGTTGGGGCGAGCCCTACGAGTCTCTTGAAATTGACGAAGTGAATCACTTTTACACCGGCGAGCCGGTGGCGAAGGTGCATACCGTGGGGAGCGGGATCATTCGTCGCGATGCGAAGAAGGCGAAGAATGCGCGGCGTGCGTTGCAGGAAATGATGCCGGCGGAGTTGATTGCCAAATGCAAGAAGGCGGGCGAGCTGTTTGAAAGCGGCACGCTCACCGTTGGCGATTCGACTCAATCGCCGGCAGACTTTATCGCCCAACAATCGGCCACGACGGGGATGCCGATTTCGATGTGCGAGGCGAACGTTACGAAGAATGCCTTCGTATTGAAGAATCTTGAACAGATTCTCGACTGCCTGACGCGGGGACTCGATTTGAACATTCTCGCCCGCGGCTATGGCGAAGAGGGGCGCGGCGTGACGGTCAGTTATCAGGCCCAGTGCGATGCGTTGGGCGCGGTGTTGCCTTCGAACTCGCCCGGCGTGCATACGCTGTGGCTACCGGTGATTGCGTTGCAGATGGGGCTCGTGCTCAAGCCAGGTAGCAGCGAGCCGTGGACGCCCTATCGCGTGTTTTCCGCGATGGTCGAAGCGGGCATACCAAAGGAAGCGTTCTGTTTGTACCCGGGTGCCGGGGCGGATATTGGCGGGGCGATTCTTGCCAGTTGTCGTCGTTCAATGATCTTTGGCGGACCGCAGACGGTCGAGCAATACTCAGGCAATCCTAAGGTGCAGGTTCATGGCCCTGGCTTTAGCAAAGTAATCTTTGGCGACGATTGTGTGGACGATTGGGAGCGCCACATCGACCTGCTCGCCGACAGCGTTTATCGCAACGGCGGGCGGAGCTGTATCAACACGTCGAGCATCTATGCTTCCCGCCACACGAAAGAAATCGCTCAGGCCCTTGCGGAGAAGCTCGGTCCCATCGAAGTGCTACCGCCGGACGATCCGAATTCGGGACTAGCGGCGTTCACGATTGAAGGCTCCGCTAAAGCGATTTGGGGTGCGCTAGAAAACGACATTGAAGATTCTCAAGTCACTGAAATGACGGCCAAGTATGGTGAGCGGCTGGTTGAGAAGCCCCCCGTTGCTTACTTGCGTCCGGTGGTGCTACATCACGCTTCGCACGATTCTACTTCGCGCAATAAGGAGTACATGTTCCCGATGGTCAACGTCGTCGAGTGCCCTCAAGCGAAGATGCTCGACGCGATGGAGTATTCGCTCGTTTGCACGGCAATCACCGAGGATGAAGATTTCCGACGCGATCTGATGGCCAGCACGGAGATTGATCGTCTGAATTTAGGGCCTATTCCGACACCAAAACTTGATTGGCTGCAGCCGCATGAGGGGAATCTGATAGAGTTTCTGTATAATAATCGAGCGCTGCAGATTGCTTAAGATTCTTAGTCCACAGACGTTCGTAGTTCCGCCTTTAGGCGGCTTTTGAGTCAACGATCAATACAAACCATAGCGTCGCCTAAAGGCGGAGCTACGAACTTGATGAACGGATTTGATTTTCATTGCCCGACACGGATTGTCTTCGGCCCAGGGCGATTCTCGGAGCTCGGTGAGCTGACGGCTTCGGTTGGGATCAAGCGGGTTCTCGTCGTTTCTGACCCTGGTATTGAAGAAGTCGGACACACGCAGAACGGCGTCGAGTCGCTTCAAGCGGCGGGGCTCGAAACACTCATCTTTGACGGGCTGGCCGAGAACCCGACGACTGATCATGTGGATGCGGGCGTTGCCCTGGCGAAGGAGTTTCAGCCGGAGGGAATCGTTGCCATTGGTGGCGGCAGCAGTATGGACTGCGCGAAGGGGATCAACTTCGTCTATTCCTGCGGCGGACGAATGCAGGACTATTGGGGCGTGGGCAAGGCGACCGCGGAAATGTTACCGATGGTTGCCGTGCCAACGACCGCGGGTACCGGAAGCGAGGCTCAATCGTTCGCGCTGATTTCGGATGCGGAGACGCATGTGAAGATGGCCTGTGGTGACAAGCGTGCCGCGTTTCGCGTGGCGATTCTTGATCCCGAGTTGACGCTCACGCAGCCGCCGCGAGTAACAGCACTGACTGGGATGGACGCGATTAGTCACGCCGTTGAGACGCGCGTCACGAAGAAGCGGAGTGCGGTCTCGATTGGCTTTAGCCGCACAGCTTGGCAACTCCTCTCGTCAGGAATGGAATTACTGCTGGACGATCCCGAGAGAGTCGAGTTGCGTGGAGAGGTGCAGCAAGGGGCATGCTTTGCGGGCTTGGCGATTGAAAGCTCCATGCTCGGTAGTGCTCACGCACTGGCGAATCCCCTGACGGCGACTTACGGAATTGCCCATGGCGAAGCCGTTAGTCTGATGTTGCCGCATGTCGTACGTCGCAATGGCAAGGACCGAGCGATTGCGGAAGCGTATGCTGAAATGGTGCAGACGCTTGGCGAGCCACCAAGTGATCCGGTTTCGCAGCTTGCGGATTACCTCGCGAGTCTAGCCCAGCGTTTTGGGTTGGCTGGGAAGCTTTCCGATTGTGGTGTCGCCCGCGAAGAACTTCCTCGACTTTCCGCCGCTGCCGCTGAACAATGGGTGGGGACATTTAATCCCATCGAAATGACCGCGAACGATTATCTGAAGCTCTATGAACAAGCGTACTAAGACTTTGCGACTGCTTGTCACGATCATTGCGGCAACGGCAAGCTCGGCTCTTTACGCAGACTGGCCCTTGGTGCGGGGTGACGCACAGGCTACTGGCGCTGTGAGCACGAAGCTCAAGGGCGAACTCGAGGAGCTCTGGACTTATCAGGCTGAAGATAGCGCCTTCGAGGCAACCGCGGTCATCAAGGGCGGGTTCGCTTATGTCGGCGATGTCGACGGAACCTTCCATGCTGTCGGTGTGGCCACCAAACGCGTCAAGTGGACGAAGAAGTTTGAAGAGACTGGCTTTCTGGCTGCGGCGACAATTGACGGCGAGCATCTCTATGTCGGCGACTACAACGGCGTGGTCCGCTGCCTGTCGATCAAAGACGGCACACAGGTTTGGAAGTACGACACGCTGAGCGAAATCAATGCGGCGGTCAATGTCCACGGCGATGCGGTGTTGGTCACCACTGAAGGCGGTTCGTTATTCTCGCTTAACAAAGAGAACGGCAAGAAAAATTGGGAGTTCACGATCGAGTCGCCCCTACGCTGCTGGCCGACGGTAGTGAAGGATCGAGTCCTCTTGGCGGGCTGTGATGGCATCCTCCATGCCGTGGACGTAAAAAAAGGCGAACGAGTTGATAAGGTGAGCATTGAAGGACCAACCGGATGCACGCCTGCCGTCTTGGCAGATCATGCCTACTTTGGGACCGAGGACGGAAATTTTTTCGCTATCAAACTTGAACCTCTGAAAGTCGCTTGGAAGTACCGCGATCCCAAGCGTGTCTCGGGCCTCCGGACGGCTGCGGCGGTCAACAAGAAGTTCGTCATCTACGGTAGCCAAGGAAAGAAAGTGTATGCCGTTGACCGTGAAAGCGGCGAACTCGCGTGGGAGTTCCCAACCCGCACGCGTGTCGAGTGTTCGCCATTGATCGTTGGCGAGCATGTTTTCTTCGGAACCGTGCGGGGAAGACTGTATCTGGTTGACTTGAAGACCGGCGAGGATGTCTGGGACTTCAACGCGGGCGGAGGGTTCATTGCATCACCGGCGATCAGCGACGGGCGTATCATCATTGGGAACACTGATGGGACGCTGTACTGTTTCGGAGCGGGTGGAACCACAGATGAACACTGATAAACGCAGATGGGACGAGAATGAGATCACTGAGAAAATAATTGGTTCTGCATTCACTGTTTCAAATACACTAGGAATAGGATTTCTTGAAAAGGTTTATGAGAATGCACTTCGCCATGAAATAACGAAACAAGGCTTGTTAGTTCAGCAGCAAGTTCCTATTAAAATCGGATACGATGGTGTTGTCGTTGGAGACTATATTGCCGACCTGTTGGTCGAGAGCCATGTCCTAGTTGAGTTAAAAGTTGCGAAAGCGCTGGACGATATTCACCTAGCACAGTGCTTGAACTATTTGAAAGGGACAGGCCTCAAACTCGCCCTTTTGATTAATTTCGGAAACACGCGAGTTGAAGTCAAACGAGTAAGAAACGATTAGCACCCGATAATCTGAGTTCATCCGTGTTTATCTGTGGTTCCTAATTCTTAGCCATGCCTGAATCGACCAAAACTGAAGTCGGTAGCTACTTCATTAGCAATTATCCGCCGTTCTCGCAGTGGAAGACGGAGAACGTCGGTGAGGTGCGTGATAAGTTGGACTCGCCGCCTGCTGAGGTTCCGCTAGGACTGTACTTGCATATTCCTTTTTGCCGCAAACGGTGCAAGTTTTGTTACTTCAAAGTCTTCACGGACAAGAATGCGGAGAATATCGAGCGGTATCTGGCGGCACTCTCCAAAGAGATCGAACTGGTCAGCCAAGTCCCCGCGATGGGCGGCAGGCCGTTTCGGTTTGTCTACTTTGGCGGCGGGACGCCTTCTTACTTGGCCGAGAAGCAACTCCGACGGCTTGTTGATCGTTTGGAAGCGAACATCAGTTGGGACAAGGCAGAAGAGGTCACCTTTGAGTGCGAGCCAGGCACGCTGAGCGAGCCGAAGGTTCATGCGTTGCGCGAGCTTGGCATCACGCGTCTGAGTCTCGGCGTCGAGCATTTCGACGACGCCATCCTCCGAGACAACGGCCGTGCTCACGAGTCCGAAGAGATTCGCCGTGCGTGGCCGTGGATCAAGGCGGCCGATTTCCCCAACGTAAACATTGATCTGATTGCCGGCATGGTTGGCGAGACGGACAAGAAGTGGAAGGAGACGGTCGCGAAAGCGCTTGAGCTAGAGCCCGATAGCGTGACGATCTACCAGATGGAGTTGCCCTTCAACACGGTCTACTCGAAGGACATTCTTGGAAACGAGATCGAAACCCCGGTTGCTGATTGGCCACAGAAGCGTGCGTGGGTGGACTACGCATTCGATCAGTTTGCTGCGGCTGGCTATTCTGTTTCAAGCGCGTACACGATGGTTCGTGATGCGAGTGCCGTGAACTTCAGCTATCGGGATAATCTCTGGCAAGGGAGCGATTTGCTCGCCACGGGAATCGCCAGCTTCGGGCACATCAGCGGCGTGCATTATCAGAACTTGCCAGAGTGGGAGGACTACTGCGGCTCGCTGGAAGCAGGCAAGCTTCCCCTTTCACGCGCTTTAAGAATCACACCGCATCAGGCGCTGGTGCGAGAGATGATCCTGCAGTTGAAGAAGGGCTATCTCGAACCGGCTTATTTCCGCAAGAAGTTCGACGTGGATATCGTCGATCATTGGCAAGCGGAGTGGAAACAACACGAGAGCGATGGCTATGTGAAGCTGGATGGCGACCGAATCGAGCTGACTCGTGAGGGTTTGCTGCGAGTTGATGGATTGTTACCCGCTTTCTTCGAGGCGGAGCATCAAGGGGTGAGGTACACGTAGCTATAGGCTGTTAGCTCTTGGCTTTTGGCTGTTGGGGGAAGACGAGGATGCAAGACTATCGAAATTTGGACGTGTGGAGGTATTCACATCAGGTCACTCTTCTTGTTTACAAGGCAACAGGTTTTTTTCCCAAGGACGAACGGTTTGGCTTGGTATCCCAATTACGTCGCGCAGCTTCTTCAGTTGGATCGAATATCGCCGAAGGTTGCGGGCGAGGCAGTGATGCTGATTTCGCGAGATTTCTCCAGATGGCGCAAGGATCGGCCAGCGAGGTAGATTATCAATTACTGCTGGCAAAAGACTTGGGGTTTCTCTCGGATGAGGAGTACGAATCGATCGTAGAGAAGCTTAGTAGTGTCAGAAAGATGCTAAACGCTCTTCTATCACGCTTACGAAGGAACTAGGTATCCGTGGCCAATAGCCAACAGCCAAGAGCCAACAGCCTCTTTTTTATGATGGGCGAATTCCAGGCGGAGTTTCCCACGGATCGTCTTTACGCGAAGAACCACATGTGGGCTCGAGAGGTTGAGGGCGGCAGCTTTCGATTCGGTTTCTCAGCCTATGCGGTTCGTTTGCTCCAGGATGTTTACTTTCTTGATTGGGAAATTGAAGCAGGCATGTCTGTCAGTGAGCGGCAGGAGATTGGGCAGATCGAAAGCAAGAAGGCGGAGGCGTCTCTCTACGCTCCTGTCGCAGGGAGAGTCAGCACGATGAACGAGGCGTTGCTTCGCGACCCTTCGACGATCAATGTGGATACCTACGGCGAAGGCTGGCTTTTTAATATGGAGGCCGATGATGCTTCGCTCCTCTCCCCCGAAGACTATCTCGACCATCTGGAAGCTGTCTGGGAAGTAACGCAGCGGACAATCAAGGGGCAGATGAACGAATAGAAGTGGGCAATAGGCAGGGGGCAGTCGGCAGTCTCCGATGCTTCACTCACGCAGTTGCATACGCTAAGCTGAAAGCTGACCGCTGATAGCTGAAAGCACTTAAACTATGCCCGCCCGTCTTAACGTCGTCGTCTCGCAGAGCCGTTCTCAGAACCCGAAGAAACGGGCGATTGAGGAGCGGATTGTTGGGGAACTGCTCGGCTCCCCGGGCATCGATGTCGCTGTGGTGCCGCATCTCTACGATTTGAAATCCGACGGGCCGGGGATACTGAGTCTCTCCGGTATGACTGGCAATATCGTTCTCTGCAGTTGGCTCTATCCGAGGGCCGCCCGATGGACGCTCGATCGAAATGGAATATGTGGTCAAGAAGGCACCACGCTTCTGAAATCGTTGGGAGAGGATGAGGAAACAGATGAAGAGCAACCAGAAGAGGACGAAAAGCAGCGGGTGATCGAGTCGCGTGAGGTGCCACAACGCAAGATCTATTGCCTCGATTTGCGGGCCTACGATACAGCGGATGAGTACCTCACGGAAATCCGTCGCATCGCGAGTGAAGCGAGCACGCAGACGGTGGATCTCATGGGCTGGATTAATGGGTCACCCAAGCAGGAGCAGCTTGATCGTTACCTTGCCAACGGCTCCGCTAGCGAGGGCGGAGAGGGGAAGGAGGAAGGCGGAAGCATCGAAGCGACCATTGTCGATGAGGATGCCGCGCGGCGATGGTATCCGGTGATTGACTTCAGTCGCTGCACGAATTGTTTGGAGTGCATCGATTTTTGCCTGTTTGGAGTTTACGGACTCGATGGACAGGAGACGATTCTTGTTGAGCAGCCGGACAATTGCCGCAAGGGTTGCCCCGCTTGTAGTCGGGTTTGCCCTGAGAATGCGATCATCTTCCCCGAGCATAAGACGCCGACGATTGCTGGCAGCCCCGAAGTTGGTGGGCCGTTAAAGATTGATCTTTCGCAATTGTTTGGCGCCCCTGATCCTGGAGCCCCCGGTGCTGAGAAGGCGCACGAAGTTGCCGCGCGCGAACGGGATGAGCAACTTTTGGCCGTCGGAAGGGAAGCGGTTGGGATGGAGGTCGGCATGCCGAAACGTCAAACGCAAATCGCAAGTCAACCAGCAGATGATCTTGATCGGTTGATGGATTCGCTTGATGAACTTGATCTCTAGTAGCAATCTCTCAATTACCTAGCTCCGTTTTTTCGAGTGGGACGAACTCGTTGATGAATCAGTGGAGCATCTTCTTTCGACGACTTTTCTTTTTTGAAGTCGTCCTGCTGTTGGCCACCTTGATTCTAGCGGCAGCCGCGGAGCGCTGGGTCTATGAGCAGTCGCTTGAGCAGTCTCTCGCTCGACTTCGCGGTGGGGCTGAACTTCTTGCCGAGATCTATAGGGAGGATTTCCCTCAGGACGTCGAGCCTGAGGTTGTTGAAGAGGTCAATCGCCTATCGGATCGCACGGGGTTGAGGCTGACGCTTGTTGACGATGAGGGGATTGTTCTCGCGGATTCGAGTTTCGAAACGGCTGACGGTGTTCAGGCGATGGAGAATCATCTGGAACGCCTGGAAATTGTCAGGTCGAAAAGCAGCGGAAGTGGAAACGCCGTCCGAGCAAGCCCAACGATGCAAGCCAACTATATCTATTACGCAGTTGCCTTGGCTGCGGAGGGTGATGGGAACGAGGCGGAGCCTGAACAGGATAAGCAGCCGTTGGGCTATGTCCGTTGTTCATTGCCGGAAGCCCCGTTAGTTGCAAAAGCCGCTCAAGTGAGGCGTGGCGTTTGGCTCTTGGGGTTCTTGATCGGTCTGGTGGGGATTCCTGTCGTCGCTCTCCGAACGAATCGCCTGGTGACGCCAATTAGCTCGCTTTCCGGAGCGATGTTGGAAGTGAAGGAGGGCCATCCGGCAGTCAAGGTTGAGGCCCCCAACAGTAAGGAGCTCACGGCACTCTTCAATCGCTTCCATGAAATGCAACGAGCAATTGATTCTCGGGAGCAGCAGCTTAGCGAAAATTTGGCCCGGCATAGTACCGTGCTGACGGGTATGGCCGAGGGCGTGATTGCCGTGGACAACCAGGAGCGAATTCTGTTCGCCAACGAAGCAGCCGGTCAGGTGCTCGATTTCTCTTTACACGACGTCAGGAATCAGACGCTGCTGGAGGTCGTACGCGATCATCAACTCCGTCAAGTGGTTCAGCAGGTAATCCACTCAGAGAAACCCTACCGTGTGGACATCCAGTGGCGAGGTCCTCAAGAACGAGATCTTGAGATCCACGGCACGCCGTTGCCTGGCGAACCCTGCCCTGGCGTCGTTCTTGTCATCGACGATGTGACGGCCATGAAAAAGTTGGAAGGATTGCGTCAGCAATTCGTTTCCAACGTTTCGCACGAGTTGAAAACGCCGCTGAGCTCGATCAAGGCATATACGGAGACGTTGCTCAATGGGGCGATCGAAGATGAAGAGAACCGCGTTCGGTTTCTTGAACGCATTGACGAGCAGGCGGATCGGCTCAATCAACTGATTCACGACATGTTGTCGTTGGCCAGAATCGAGGCCGGGCGAGATATTCTTGATGTGAAGAGTCTTCCACTTGCGCCACTCATTTCGCAGTGCGTTGCTGATCACGAGTCGCTGGCGGCGAGCAAGCCGGTTCGGCTGGTCAACGAGGCAGCAGAGACTTCATTGAAGGTTGCTGCAGATGAGGAGAGTTTGCGGCAGGTCCTTAGTAATCTGATCGACAATGCCCTTAAGTACACCCCCCCCGACGGAGAGGTGCGGGTCCGAGTGCAGCAAGACGAAGAGCTGGTGACCATCGAAGTTGCCGACACGGGGATTGGCATTGCCCCACAGCACCAAGATCGACTTTTCGAGCGGTTCTACCGTGTCGATAAGGCCCGTTCTCGCGAGCTGGGGGGCACTGGATTGGGCCTTTCGATTGTGAAGCACCTTTGCCAAGCAATGAACGGAGAAGTCACCGTAAGCAGCGAAATTGGCAAGGGTTCGCAATTCCGTGTAAAGCTACCGGCGGCGGTTCAGTCCGCCTGAGGTTTCATGTTATCTTAACACTTTCTTAATTTTCCAGTGATAGCTTGTCCGGTTCTTGAAGGCGGAGAAACGACTGACCCCGCTTATCCAAACCCTCTAATCACTGGAAGCAAGGAACCGGATTTGATGCGTAATAACATGAGATATTTGCGAAGCACGCTCGTACTCGCTTGCCTGGTTATCTCCACTTTCGGATGCAGCGGAGGATCAGGAGAGGGTGGTGCTCAATCGAAGAATATCCGCATTGATGGCTCGAGTACGGTATTCCCGGTCTCTGAAAAGGCTTCTGAAGAGTACCGCAAAGAGAACCCAGACATTCGAATCTCCGTGAGTCAGTCTGGCACGAGTGCTGGATTCAGCAAGTTTGTCAAAGGGGAAACCGACATCTCCGATGCTTCACGGCCAATCAAAGATAGTGAAGTTGAAGAAGCGAAAGGTAACGGGATTGAGATCATCGAGTTTGTTGTCGCTCAAGATGGTTTGGCCGTTGTCGCGAATCCGGGCAATGACTGGTGTGATTCGCTAACCGTGGAGCAACTAAAGTCGATCTGGCGTCCTGAAGCTAAAGGCACTGTGATGACTTGGAAGGACGTGAACCCAGAGTGGCCTGAAGAACCACTGAAGCTTTACGGTCCTGGTACCGCGTCGGGAACCTTCGAATACTTCACAAAAGTGATTAACGGTGAAAAGAAGGCAAGTCGCCCTGACTATACGCCTAGCGAAAACGACAATATTCTCGTTGAAGGTGTGAAGAACGAAAAAGGTGGCCTCGGGTACTTTGGATACGCCTACTACGCCGAGAATCAAGAGAGCCTGAAGCTGATTGGTGTGGATGCGGGTGAGGGACCCGTGAAGCCGACCGAAGCTTCCGTGAAAGATGGGAGCTATAAGCCGTTGGCTCGCCCGATTTATATCTACGTGAGCAAGAAGTCGCTAGAGCGTCCTGAAGTGGCGAAGTTTGTGAAGTTCTACGTTGAGAACACGGCAGATTTTGCTGTTGCGAAACAGTACGTTGCCCCTTCGCAGGAATCGTTGGCGAAGAATGCGGAACTTCTGAAGACGGAAGTTGAACCTAACATCAAATAACTCGCCTTCGGGCAAGTTGAAATTGGGATAGCCCGCATCCGTTGTGGCTCTTCGAGCCGCAGCGGTTGCATGCTTCTTATCGAGTTTTTTGCATGGCGCCACTCGCAACTTCGAATTCTGACGGCACGGTGGGCGGGAGCAAGATTTCTGCCGGATCGAGCCCGTCGTACCGCAAGTACTTCGAGAAGGGTATCTCGGGTTTACTCGCTGTTTGCGCTGCCGTTTCGATCCTCACAACGGTTGGCATCGTGGTCATCTTGTTGACGCAGTCGCTGCCGTTTTTCGGTGAAGTTTCGATTGTCGAGTTCCTAACCGGCACGGAATGGACACCTCTATTCAAGCCGCAGCATTTTGGGATTCTCCCCTTGGTCTGTGGCACCACACTCGTAGCAGGCGGGGCGGCTCTGATTGCGATTCCTTTGGGCTTAGGAACGGCGATCTATCTAAGCGAGTACGCGAGGCCAGCGGTCCGCAACACAGTAAAGCCGGCCTTGGAGATCTTGGCCGGTATCCCTTCGGTCGTGTTTGGCTACGTTGCTCTTGTGTTTATCTCTCCGCTGCTGAGGGGATGGTTTCCTTCAGCGGAATACTTCAACGCAGCAAGCGCGTGCATCGTGGTGGGGGTGATGATCCTTCCGATGGTTGTCTCGCTCAGCGAAGAGGTGCTGCGTTCGGTCCCGCGATCGTTGAGAGAGGCCTCCTATGCATTAGGAGCAACCAAGTTTGATGTGACCTGCGGAGTAGTCGTTCCCGCTGCACTGTCAGGTATCGTCGCCTCCTTCTTGCTAGCGATTGCCCGTGCGATCGGTGAGACGATGGCGGTGACGATGGCGGCAGGGGCAACCGCGCAGCTGACGCTTAACCCGTTGAAAAGTATCCAGACCATGACGGCCTACATCGTGGAAGTGAGTTCTGGTGATATTCCAATGGGTTCCATTGAATACTCAACCGTCTTCGCGGTCGGCTTGACGCTGTTTGCCTTTACGCTTTGCTTGAACGTTCTTGCCCAGTGGATTCTCTCACGCATGCGGGAGAAGTACGAATGAGCAGCCAGTATTCTCAACCGCGTCAAAACTCTCTGGCGGAACATACCAGCGGTCGCCCCTACGCGAAGCTACTCTCGAAGGCTTTTGCCCTGCTCTGCGCGGCATGCACGTTCGTGTGCGTTGCTACGTTGGTCATGCTGCTTTGGAAGATTATCGAGTATGGCTGGGGTCGTGTGAGTATGGATCTCATCACCGAGTATCCCTCTTCCACCCCAGAGAAGGCGGGTATCAAGTCGGCCTTGGTCGGAAGTTTGTACCTGATTGGGCTCACGGCGTTGTTCTCGGTGCCCATTGGTGTTGGTGCAGCGATTTTCTTGGAAGAATACTGCAAGCCGAGCCGCTGGCGCACGATGGTGCAGACCAATATTGCTAACTTGGCGGGCGTTCCTTCGATTGTGTACGGAATCCTCGGCCTGGGACTCTTCGTCCGCTACATGAACCTCAACCGCAGCGTGTTGGCCGGGGCAATGACCCTGACGCTTGTGGTTTTGCCGATCGTCATTCTGACTGCTCAGGAGGCGCTTCGGGCTGTCCCCGGATCGATCCGTCAGGCCTCCTATGCACTGGGTGCGACGCGATGGCAGACCGTCTGGGGGCAACTTCTTCCCGCCTCGCTGCCGAGCATCTTAACAGGCGTCATCCTGGCGCTGTCGCGGGCCTTGGGGGAAGCCGCTCCGCTTCTGGCAATCGGCGCTGCAACGTATACGACATTCCTGCCAGAGAGCATTTACGACGATTTTAGTGTCATGCCACTGCAGATTTATTACTGGGCCGGCCTGCCACAAGAGGAGTTCAAGCAAGCCGCCGCGGCCGCCATTGTGGTGCTGTTGACCGTCCTGATTTGTATGAATGCTCTCGCGGTTTTTCTTCGCTATCGCTTCAGTAAGCGAATTCAATGGTAGAATGAGTTCCCAGTTGACTAACCGAAAAGTTCCGCAGCCATGACTGAAATGACTTCTGAAAGACCGACCAAGCCGCTGGCTGCCCCGATTGTCGAGACGAAAGGGGACGCGCCCTCAGCCGACGATCTGTTGAGCCGTCCCAAGAAAGTCTGTACGAAGAATGTTGACTTCTTTTACGGGCCTCATCAGGCACTGCATGGTATCTCGCTTGATATGCCAGAGAACATGGTGACCGCATTGATTGGTCCCTCAGGATGTGGAAAAAGCACATTCCTGCGTTGCTTGAATCGCATGAACGACATGATCGAGAACACGATCGTACGCGGTGATATCCTGCTGGATGGGCAGGACATCTACAAATCGCGAACTGATGTGGTCGAACTTCGCAAACGGGTTGGGATGGTCTTTCAAAAGTCGAATCCCTTTCCCAAGTCAATCTACGACAATATCGCCTATGGGCCGCGGGTCGCTGGTGTTAAGAAACGATCCGTGCTGGATGAGATCGTCGAGAAGTGTCTCCAGCAATCGGCTTTGTGGGACGAGGTGAAGGACCGGCTTACGGATTCGGCCTTGCAGCTATCCGGTGGGCAGCAGCAACGGCTCTGCATCGCGCGTGCTTTAGCCACGGACCCAGACGTCCTGCTGATGGACGAGCCCGCTTCGGCGCTCGATCCCAAGAGTACGGCACGCATCGAAGATTTGATCTTTGAATTGAAGGATACCTACACGATCGTCATCGTGACTCACAATATGCAGCAAGCAGCGCGAGTTTCGGATCAGACCGCGTTTTTCTACGAGGGGAATCTCATTGAGGTAGGTGCGACGACGGAACTCTTCACGCGACCTACTCAGCAACAAACTGAAGAGTACATCACCGGTCGGTTCGGCTAGTCGGATTTTTGGCTCCGAGCCTTGGAGCGAATGCGGCTGCCGCAACGGATAAGGAAAGAAGTGAGTTATGTCGAAGCACCTACAACGCGACCTCAAGAATTTGGAACAGCGCCTGCTCGATCAATCCTCGATGGTTGAGCATATGGTCTATCAAGCGTGTCAATCACTCCGTGAAATGAGCACAGAACTCCTCGCAGAAGTGCTCCGCGACGAAGAAGTTGTGAACAATCACGAAGTGGAGATTGAGGAAGAATGCCTGAAAATCTTGGCCCTGCACCAACCGGTCGCGGTAGATTTGAGAAGAGTGGCGACAGTCCTGAAAATCAACAACGATCTTGAGCGAATTGCCGATCTAGCGGTGAACATCGGTGAGCGAACTCGCAATCTCGTGATGTTTCCAGATTTCAATGCGCCTGAAAACCTTGATGACATGGCCGAAGTAACCATCAGTATGGTGCGCGATGCATTGGATGCCTTTGTGCGCCTTGATGTTGAGGTGGCGCGGGATGTCTGTCTGCGCGACGACGTCGTGGACAATCTGAATCGCGAAGTCATCGACATGTTGCATGAGATGGTCCATCAGCACCCGAGTGTCGTTGAGCCCGCGATCTGCTTCTTTTCCGCGTCACGACATGTCGAGCGGATTGGTGACCACGCAACGAATATCGCTGAGGATGTCATTTACTTGGTTGACGGCGAAATTACGCGTCACCGTCATGAAGCGTCTGTTTAGTAGTTCTAGTTGGTGTCATCGTACACCGCAGAAACATGGCTAAAGCACGAGTTTTGATCGTTGAGGATGATGCCTCCTTGGGTGAGGTGTTGGAGTACAATCTCAACCAAGAGGGTTACGAGACGCAACTTGCCACAGACGGCCAGCAAGGCTTGAAAGAGATTCGCTTGCGTGTGCCCGACCTGGTGATCCTTGATCTCATGCTTCCCCTGATCGACGGCTTGGAAGTCTGTCGCCTGCTTCGCGCGGATCCCACGACACAAGATGTGCTAGTGATGATGCTAACGGCACGGAGTGAAGAGTCAGACCAGTTGGTCGGATTCTCGATGGGGGCGGACGATTATGTGACGAAGCCTTTTAGCGTGAAGGTCTTGCTGCAGCGGATCAATGCCCTGCTCCGCCGTAAGGATAAGGGGACCACAGATCGTGAGATTCTCGTTAGCCAAGGCATCATGATTGATCGGCGTCGGCATCGCGCGACCGTCGGAGATCTAGCTCTTGATCTCACGCCGAGCGAGTTCGGGTTACTTGCCGCCCTTGTCCGCCAACCCGGTCGAGCATTTAGTCGTGCCGAGCTAATCGATGTCGCTTTAGGCGATGATGCGATTGTGCTGGAACGCACCATCGACGTCCATGTTCGAGCTCTGCGTAAAAAACTCGCCGGGCACGCAGATCTCATCCAGACGGTGCGTGGCGTCGGCTACCGTTTCCGCGACCCTTCGGATGTTGCTCTCGTCTGAGCGACTCTCTTCACAGGAAGTGCCTCGATGACTTCATGGGTGACCAAGCTGTTGGTAGGCTCAGGTAGATCGTCTTCGATCCCTGCTTGCTCCTGACAGGGTTGTCGGCCGCAGAAGTGCCTGAGTTGGCTACATTGGAAGCCGTATTTCATGCTTGGGCAACGAATTGTGTCGTAGTACCAGTACATCACGTGGACGTGGTTCGAACGGCTCAGGTCGGGAAGCCCTCGCATCGGTGTTGGGCCTTTTACACAGTAGTTTCTCACGCCGCGGTATTTGGCGGGGGCACCGTAGCCACTAATCTCGGGTGCCCAGTAGTTCTCAACACAGCGAGCGTGACGTGTTGCACCTAGCTTGCAGAAGATCTCCTCATGGAAGTCCTCCGGCGGGTCCAGCAGGGTCAACTGAGCCATCGGCCCTTGATCGCACAGACAGGCCGCCGCCTGTGCAGCGGCGATGGTTCCTAAGCTGTGGGCGATAATCTGCGTCTGCCCAGGTACGACTCCACGGGCGCGGAGTGCGGACGCCATCATCCGGCCCTGGCACCGCCCAATGCGTTGCGGCTCGTCATTGAAGGGGCTCACGCTTACGCCGTTCCAGTCCCAGGAAAGCAGGTTGTAGCTATCCCCGCAACGACAGCGTAGTTGCCGTGCGGACGACTGTGCGAAAATACAGCGGATGAACCTAGGCGCCGGGTTCCAGCCGTGAGTGATGACGATCGTGGGCTTTGACGGATCAATCGGATCGCAAGGGTGTGCACCGCACGAGTAGTTGAGCAACACCCCCATCCGACCATTTCCACCCTTCTGCATAATGGCCGTGTCGAGCTTGCAGCCGCTTGCGAACAAGCAAGCTACCAACACGAAAAAAGTGAGGATGGGCGAGGCTTTCATGATTGTCGCCTAGCGAAAGTTTGAGGATTGGAGCATCGCTGCCGGGCCGGTTATAACTGTCACAGAAACCTTCGGGGCGAAGTTGGGGCCTGGTCGGTTTTGCGTCTACTCGTGTATCGGTTAGCGATGCGAAGGACTGGAGTGATTAGCACAGTCGTTACGCGGTTGGGCGTACCCTACGACACTAATCTGGAGTTGATTCGCATGGCCAAGCAAAAGTTCCCAGGCTTCCCGCTGGAGATGCTGCATTTCTTCGATCGTTTGGGGAAAAACAACAACCGGGAATGGTTTGCCAAGAACAAGCCGAAATACGAGGAGCACGTACTGGGGCCGGCCTTGTCGTTCGTCGAGGCGATGCAGGCGCCGCTGAAGAAACTCTCACCGCACTTTCTGGCGATACCGAAGCGACAAGGTGGTTCGGTGATGCGGATCTACCGTGACGTTCGCTTCAGTAAAGATAAGCGACCATACAAAACCAATTTGGGAATCCACTTTCGTCATGAGAAGGGCAAAGACGTTCACGCCCCGGGATTCTATTTTCACGTCGACAACGATGAGGCATTTCTCGGAGCTGGGATTTGGCATCCCGACGGCCCGACGCTTCGCAGAATCCGCAAAGCGATCGACAAACGCTCTGCGGATTGGAAAAAAGCGAAAGGCGGAGCCGCCTTCAAAAAGCGTTTTGAACTCGGCGGTGACTCGCTAGTCCGCCCACCGAAAGGTTACGACGCGGAGCATCCTTTGATCGAAGACTTGAAAAGGAAAGATCACATCGCGATGACAAAGCTCGATTACGATATCTTGCTTTCACCAGAAATAGTGAAAGAGACGACCGCAGCGTTTCGCGCTGCAAAGAACTACGTCGCGTTTCTCTGCGAGGCAATCGGCGTGAAGTTCTAACCGCTGGGCCGCTCGCGGCTTAGCCGATTGCGTTTTTTCGGCGACGCGACAATCCTAGTGCGGCTAAGCCGCAAGCGGCAAGCGCTAGAGCGCCGGGCTCAGGGACGCTGTTGGCCGCGGGAAGGCTGGCAGCAGTGGCGGCACGTTGCCAGCCGAGGATGTCATCGCCGTCGACATCACCATCCATGTCGAGATCGCCATCATCCCAAAAGGCTCCGGTAGCGAGTCCAAAGTTATCTTCGATAATGGCCAAGTCAGCTTCGTTGACTTGGCCGTTGAAGTTGACGTCTCCGAACTTGGGATTGATGACCGAAGCCCGAGTAATCTTCACAAAGTTCTCGTCCTGGACAAAGTTGCCTGGAGTGTAGTCTTGTAAAGGTAGACTCGTCCAAGCGGGGTGTAAGCTCGAGCCATTGAATGTTGGCAGAGCATTGATCGAATCGGCCACATTCATACCGCCAAAGAGTACCGCTCCGAACGCAGAGAACCCCCCATCGGGCCTGGTTGGGTCATCCAAACTTGAGTTGTCGTTCAGGTTGATAAACCATTGGCTGGTTACGGTGTCAGGGCCGCTCTTAGCAAAAGCAATTGTGCCGCGAGTATTCGAAGGGCCAGCAACTCCGCCGCCAGGCTCATCATCAATCGCGGCGTCGAGTGTGATAGTTCCGGCACCAGTCGTTTCGCTATAGGTAAACCCGCCACCTTGGATGACGAAAGGTTGCCCGCCGGAGAAAGCATTACGATGAACAATCGTGTCGTCGTAGCGAGCGGAATTCACATAGCTGAGGAAGTTGTCCACGCTGCGGGGCATTTCCTCGTCGAAGAGTTGGAACACGATGGTGCCTTCGGTCGTGATGAAGCGAACGAAGGTGCCAGCCTCTGCCTTCGAGCCGAGCGAAGCGCCGAAGCAGGCGATCATGACCAGGCAACTCTTTAGGATGTACCGTCTACTTGTCTGCATTGTGGGACCGTAAGCTGTGTCGAGAGCATTTGGTTACTATCCATGAAGTCCAAAGCTCGTAAGAAATTTTCCGTGTAGAGGCCTCTTCCCAACTGAGGCCGTCAATTCCCGCGACTGCCACGCCCTTTTTGCGGGTTACGTTCCGTGCGGAAAGTCTCTAATTCAAGGTAATTCGCTAAAGAAAGGCTGTCCACAATCGTGTGATTAGGTTCGCCCTAAGCTTTAATATACGCGAAGGATTAAACTCAGTTTTCATACAGCCCTTATAACCCTCAGCAAAGATGAGTGGCTAGGTAGACAGTTAATGTCGGCGCCGTCTGACAGCCAGCGGCAAGCCGATTGTCAGTGCAGCAAGGAGCAGGGTCGTCGGCTCGGGAACTGCCGTTGCCGCATGGAGGGCTCCACTCGTGACAAGTTGCTGTTGCCAAATCAGAAAGTCACTCCCATCAACAACGCCACTGCCATTTCCATCCGCTTCGACGTCGAGTGCGGAACCGAAGTCGGTTTCCCAAACGACGAGATCAGCATTGCTGACAACGCCATTGAAAGTGTAGTCGGCATCGGGGTTGGTAAGTATCGAAATGTCGTTGAAGAGGGCTAGGTTTTCGCGGAAAATTGTGCCGCCTTGAAAGTCGATGACCGGCAAGGTCGTAAAGGCACCCCCAGCATTGACCCGAGGTAGATTAGCTATCGCATCAGCGACCGCCATACCGTTCCCGACAACTCTGCCGAAAACAGTGAAGCCGCCGTTTTGATTGTCGAGGTTTGATGCGTTGTCTGCGAGATTAAAGAAAAAACCGCTGGTAGCACTATTGATGGTAGTGGGATTGGGCGGCTGTCCCTCAGGTGGTCCTACTTTGGCATAGGCAATCGTGCCGCGAATATTCGTAATTCCAAATTCGTTGAGAATCGGGGGATCAGTCGGAACATTCTGGACGCCCACGCCTTCGGGAAAATTGAATCCGCCCGCTTGAATGATGAACCCAGGAACACTCCGATGGACGAAGTTATCTTCGTAATCACCATCGTTGATGTAGTTGATGATGTTTTGGGTCGAGATCGGTGTGGCGGCATCAAATAGCCGAACATCGATCGCCCCTAAAACTGAGTCGAACCGCACAACGGTTGCCCGCGCCTGGCAAGCAGCGAAAGTTGCCAGGATTGAGAACGTCATCAAGAAAGATGCAAGGATTCGGGCGCGTACCGCTAAACTCATAGGTCGTATCTACTTACTGTTCGAAGTCTGTTCCGCTGGCGAGTCTCAACAGGTGAGACCCTCGAATCCTCGACATTGCTTACCAGAGAAGCAAGAGCGTGCATGTCGAGAGTATCTATCTGATAGCCTACTTGTCCGAGGCGGAACTGTCCACAAATGGGACGGCCCCCTGCCCAAACTAAGGAGGGTTCTGTTAAAATCCGCATTCGGCATTGCTACACAACGAACAACCCTCCGTCAGCATCTTCAGGATGTTGCCCAATCTCAACATGACCGCATTTCCAGAAATCGAAAAGATCCCCTTTGAAGGCCCGGAAAGCCGCAACCCTTTGGCGTTTCGCTACTACGATGCAGACGAGTTGGTTGAAGGCAAAACGATGCGTGACCGTTTGCGGTTTAGCGTCGTCTACTGGCACACGTTCCGTGGGCAAGGCTCCGACCCGTTTGGTCCTGGGACAGCCGTGCGACCTTGGGAGGACGGGAGCGACTCGGTTGAGAACGCCCAGAATCGGGTGCGCGTCGCCTTCGAGTTTATTGAGAAGTTGGGCGCGCCGTTCTATGCGTTTCATGATCGTGATGTGGCACCCGAGGGAGCAACTCTCGCGGAGTCGAATGCCAACCTGGACGCGGTCGTCAAGGTCTTGAAGGAGGAGCAGGAGCGCACCGGCATCGAACTGCTCTGGGGCACGGCCAATCTGTTTAGCAACCCCCGCTTCATGCACGGTGCCGCTACGAGCCCCAACAGCGAGGCGTTCGCCTTTGCCGCGGCTCAGGTCAAACATGCGTTGGAAGCAACGCATGAGCTGGGTGGGCATGGGTACGTGTTCTGGGGTGGGCGTGAAGGTTATCAGAACCTCTGGAACACGGACATGAGCCGTGAGTTGGACCACCTGGCGAAGTTCCTGCACATGGCGGTCGAGCACGCGAAGAAGATTGGTTTCAAGGGCCAGTTTTACATCGAACCCAAGCCGAAAGAGCCGACGAAGCACCAGTACGATTCCGACGCGGCTGCCTGTCTCAACTTCTTGCGACAGTACGATCTGCTCGACCATTTGAAGCTCAATTTGGAGACCAATCATGCGACACTCGCGGGGCATACCATGCACCACGAGTTGGAAACCGCCGGAGCAGCCGGAGCGTTGGGATCGATCGATGCCAACACCGGCGACTTGCTGCTGGGTTGGGATACGGATCAGTTCCCAACGGACATCTACCTCACCTCGCAGTGCATGTACGCAATTCTCAAGTACGGCGGGCTGACTACTGGCGGCGTGAACTTCGACGCCAAAGTCCGTCGCGAGAGCTTCGAACCAATCGACTTGTTCTATGCTCACATCGGTGGAATGGATGCATTCGCCCGTGGTTTGAAAATTGCCGCTGCGATGCGTGCTGATGGCAAGCTGGAAGGACTTCTCAAAGAACGGTACTCCAGTTGGGATAGCGGCACAGGAGCAGAGATCGAAGCCGGCAATCACAGCTTGGAATCGCTCTCGAAGATCATGCTCGAAAAAGGCGAGATCAGCGGCAACGCTAGCGGTCGCCAAGAGATGATCGAGAATCTGATCAATACTTATCTCTAACGAGTTGCTTGCGTGCTTGTCAGCGGAGGGAAGTCTCTTGGCTTGAGTTGCTAAATAGTGATTCGGGCTCTCAGCTTTCAGCCATCAGCTCTCAGCTTTTTTGAACCAGGATTTATGCTCGACTGGTTGGTTATTGGCGCTGACGCGAAACCAGCCGGTCGTGGCGTGCGGGGGATGGCGCTCGTCTGGTTCCTGCGGACTTACTTTGGTCGCCAAGCCGTGCAGTATCTTGAGCCAGGTCAGTGGCACAGTGATAGGCCCTCCGCAGAGACGATTTTTTTGGGGCTGCCGACGACGCTCACGCCTGAGGAAATCGAGGGCTTGCGGGAGAGCAGCGGCTGCCGGCGCGTCGTTGCCTTCAACTACTTCGATGAGCATGAACTGGCTTGGAGTGAAGACCAAGCGGCGGCGTTTCGCAAAGCGGGCGAGGTTTATCTCAAGCCCTGGAAGGAACCCGTGTGGGCGACGTTGCCGGAGTATGCCGAACTGAAAATGGGGACCCTGCCGATTCGCCGCTACGGTCGGTTCACCTGGGCAAGGCGGATTGATCGTTGGAAAGGTTGGTTCACAAAACGTCCTGAGCCGAAGTACGACGTGGCCTTTCTGGGACGACCGAATCACACGCGATACCTCATCGACGGCGAAATCACCAGCATTGACCAGCGTGTTGAGTGGATGCTTGACCTGAAACGCAACGCGCCTGAGCTGAAAGTTTGGGGCGGCCTCGTTGAAGTCAACGAAAAGCAGCGTCAATCTCTGACAGAGCGTCACGGCAACATTGATGATTTGCTGTATCAAGGCAACAAAGTGAATTTCGCCAAGTACTGGCAGAACATCCGGCGTAGCCGAGTGCTTTTGGCGCCCGGCGGGAATGTGCCTTGGACGTACCGTCATTACGAATGTCTTTATGCCGGCGCCGCGGTCGCGACGCTAGATTTTCGTGAGCGGGAGATGCTCGTGCCCATGCCGACACACAACATGACGCATGTGCCGGATGGCGAGTCTTGCCTGCCGGCGGTTCGCGAGGCGCTGGAGATGTACCAAACACGCCCTAGACTGGGTGCCGAGAACATTGAGTTTCTCGAAACGTATCTCAAGGATGCGGCCTATTCGCAGTCACGGGCGGCGCTGATTGTGCGGTTTCAGGAGCAGTTGGGGATTCGATAGGTCACGCGGCGACCTTTCTCTGGCTCTTCTTTTGGAGCGAATCAAGAACCGCGGTATGCACCCGATCCACACTCAGGTCTTGCATGCACCGATGATGCTTCAGCGGGCAAGTTCGCTGCATGCAGGGGGCACAATCGAGATTGAGTGAGAGTGGCGTCTCGCAGTTTGAGTAAGTGCGCGTCCACAACGTGCTCGTAGGGCCGAAGAGGGAAACGGTTGGCACGCCAAAGGCGATACCGAAAAAGCGCGGGCCACTGTCGGTGCTCACGAGTAGTCGGCTGCGACGGATAATGGCTTTGCTGAGGCCGATCGGTAGATCGGAAATCGGTGCCAGACTTGTCACCCGCGAGTCGGACGCTTCGTCGACGATTGCCTGGGCGACTTCGCGTTCGCTCGGGCCGCAGTTGATCAGCACATGTAAGTCTTGCTCGCGGGCGATGCGTCGGGCCAGATCCGTGAAGTGTTCCGCAGGCCAATCCTTCGCGGCTCCAAAGGCACCGCCGGTGTTGAACACGACGACTCGATCCGGGCTAGGCAGATCGAGCTTGTTCCAGGCTTCGTCGGCAGCTTGCTCATCCGCTGCGGTGGTTGCTAGTTCTAAAGTTGGCGGTTCTGGAGGGCACCCGGCAGCAGTTGCGACTTGAAGGTAGCCATCAGTCGCCGGGAGTTGAAGTTTTTCTTGGCGATTCCGACCATAATTCCCGAAGGAGCGTCCTCGCTTCGGTTCGTAAACGCGCGTTGTCAGGAGTAGTCCACGCAGGTCACGAGCGGTACCGATTCGCTCGGGGGCACCCGATTGGCGAGCCATCCAAGCCGTGCGGAGTGAATTGGTGAGTAGCACGATCCGGTCGAGCTTAGCTGCGCGAAGGAGAGCTTTCACCTGTGACCATTGAAGTTCTGGCTTGTCCGACTTTTTCGCCCAAAAGATCCGATCGTCGAACCAAGGGAGCCCGTCCAGCACTTGGCCGACGTAAGGTCGCATGATGCCAACGAACTGTCCCTGGGGATCGAGTTTCCTGAGTGCGCGTATCGCTGGCGTCGCCATGACGACGTCGCCAATCCAGTTGGGAAGAAAAACGCCTGTACGCATGGGGCAGCCGTAGGAGTTGGGGGGAAAACAGGGAGACTACGAGATTTCTCGCTAGCGGACAACAGAAGACGAGTTGGGTTGAGGGTGCTAGCTTTATTCGAGAACCAGCGCTCCGTTTTGAACACGGATCGCACGGATTTCACGGATCAATAATCAACGATCATCCGTGAAATCCGTGTCATCCGTGGCCTAAATATTTGCTATGTTGTTCTTTCAAGTTTCTTCCTGATACCCGGCCCCCAGTGCTTCTATGTCACGTCAACGTTTTTTTCTGTGTTTGTTTCTTCTCGTATCGCTGACTTCGATCGCGACATCTGCTGAGCGTGTTTTCGATGAGAAGGAAATCGACAACGCGCGGCTCTACTACCAGGGCGAAATCCCAATCGCAATCTTTTCTGGCACGCCGGAGCAGATGGGGCGGCAGCAGGCGGAGTTGCTCGCTAAGTCGAGCCAGCCCGTGATGGTTTTCCCGAAGCAGTTCATGGCGGAGTACGGCATGGACCATTTTTGGCCGTTAGCGACCGCCGCTGCTAAGACGTTGATGCTCAACGCGCCTGAGCACCATCAGCGCGAGTTAAAAGCAGCATCGGAACATGCCAACTTCGATGCTTCGATTCTTGATGTGGCTAATACCTTGCTCGAGTTGCGTCGCCTTGGCTGTTCGACAGTGGTGGTCGATTCGCAGATCACAGCCGGCGGCAAGCCCTTGTTCGGAAGGAACTTCGACTTCCCGACCTTGGGGATTCTTAACAAATACAGCTTGCTGGCAGTCTACCGCCCAGAGGAAGGGCACGCGTTTGCTTCAGTTGGCTTTCCCGGACTAAGTGGCGTCTTCTCGGGGATGAACGATGCGGGGCTCGCCGTGGCGACGCTCGATGTTTACCGTGCTGGGGACGGTTCGAAAAAGTACGCGCCTGATGGCGTGCCGCTGGGATTCGTCTTTCGAAGGATCTTGGAGGAATGCAGCACCGTTGATGAGGCCGAAGCGTTGCTTGCCAAAGTTAAAGCAACGACGTGGATGAACCTGACGGTCTGTGATACACAAAGCGGGGCCGTCTTCGAAATCTCGCCAAAGCAGATCGTCCGTCGCGATGCCAACCCAGCCGAGATGGTCTTGCCGGCGACGAATCATTTTCGCACCGAAGAGCTTTCCGTCGGCGAACGCTGCTGGCGAATTCCTCGTTTGATGAAGTTAGGAGAGCAGCAAGGCGTGACGGTTGCTGATGTCCACAGCTATCTCCAACGGGTGAGCTTTAAGGACATGACCCTTCAGACGATGGTCTTTGAGCCTGAGTCGCAG
This sequence comes from Lacipirellulaceae bacterium, assembly GCA_040218535.1. NCBI lineage: Bacteria > Pseudomonadati > Planctomycetota > Planctomycetia > Pirellulales > Lacipirellulaceae > Lacipirellulaceae bacterium. The sequence continues at coordinate 341,192 of JAVJRG010000008.1, forward strand.
GTAATTCATCTCTCGATCGGGGACGTTCCGAGTGCTAGCGGCGAGTTGACGCGGATTGACTTGAAGCCGTTGTTTAGTAGCCCTATCGCTCCGCGATAGGAAAGCAGCATCACTTAATAGCGCTAGCTCACTTTCGAGGGATCGCCTCCTCAGATTCAGCATTTCCTGCCGCGGAGCGTCAGGGCTACATTGTTCGTGTCAATCTGGGCGATTTGGCAACGACAGCACGGGCACTTCGAGATTCTGTGAGGCCGTCGTCGAGGTTAGGGCGAAGAGAAATACATCTGCCCTGCCCTTTTGCCTTGCCCAAATCGCGAGTTGATTGCCGTGTCTAGCGATTTCTCGAAGCTTACCGCGCTTGTTACCACCAGCAGCCCCAAAGCCACAACGCGACTGCTGCGTAGCTTGGACCGCTACTGCGTTGGAGTGAATTCCTTGGTCGCCACCGATGAGCAGTTGGACGGTGACTCCGCAACGGCGGTCGGAGTGCCCGACACGCGGGATGTGAATACGAGCCGCAATGCGTTACTCGCCCGCGTGCGTACGCCTTACGTGCTGTTGCTGGACGATTCGATGGAGCTGACCAAAAAGTCACAGGTCGGACAGATGCTCGAAAGTGCGGTGACTGCCAAGTTCGATTTACTCGCGGGTGAGTTGCTGAGTTGTACAAAGAGCTGGGGGCTGTTCACCAAGCGAGAACCCAACCCCTCGCACGGAATCATCCAAACGCAAATGCCAGCGACGGGCGAAAAGGTTGAGTTTCAGCCCAAGGAGCTTTCAGGCAAAACCGCCCTGCCCTGCGACTTTACTCAGAGCTTCTTGGTTGCCCGCACCGACAAGCTGCGGGCACTAGGCGGCTGGACTTCGGCGTCCCCGTTTGACGAGCGAGAAGAATTATTTTTGCGAGCGAAACGCTTCGGCTTACAGGTTGGTCTGCTTCCGACGTCGACTGCCTCACGTTGGGTTAGTGATCGTCGTTCGAACGAGGATCAGAAGGTCGCCAAGCTGGCTGCTCTCTCTGAGCTAGGTGTGTCACAGGTGGTTGATTGCGAAGGGAATCAACTACAGGTCTCTTCGACTCAGCTTTCGCAGGCCGCTTAAAAGCAGTGTAGTTGCGAGTTTTAATTCACTCGCTCACGCTTCGTGCTTGTATTGGGTTTGGTTTATCGTTCATGCCGATTCGCGGTATGTTGATAACCATGAGCAACGTTTCAGCCGAGCCTCGTTCTCTCCCTTCCAACCAGTTGCCCAAACCGGACGGCAAGCCCGTGTTGCGAGCCGAGTGGCGGCACTTGGCGATGATCAACTACGAGATCGATCCGAAGGTCGTCGAGCCACTTGCCCCGGCGGGGACCGAGATCGACTTCTGGGAGGGTAAGACCTATGTCTCGATGGTCGGTTTCCTGTTCCTCAACACGCGCATCTTTGGAATGCCGATCCCCTGGCACATCAACTTTGAGGAAGTGAATCTTCGTTTCTACGTTCGACGAAAAGGTCCCGAGGGTTGGCGGCGAGGTGTTGTTTTCGTGCGCGAACTGGTTCCTCGCTGGGCGATTGCCTTCGTCGCACGTAAGCTTTACGCAGAAAAGTACTGGTCGACGAAGATGAGCTACGCAATCAGCCCGAGTAAAGAAAGCTCACCTCCCGAGAAGGCAACGTACCGTTGGGACTGGCGTGGAAAGCCCTACTTAATGACCCTGCAATCGAGCGACGAACCGATCGTGCCGGAAGAAGGATCGCAGCCCCAGTTTATCGCCGAGCATTATTGGGGCTACTCCGCTCAGCCGAATGGTACGACGAAAGAGTACCGTGTGGATCACCCCACGTGGCGCGTTTCGCCGGCTAGTTTTGCGAAGTTTGAGGGAGACTACGCTCACCTCTATGGCGATGAGTTTGCTGAAGCCCTAAGCGAGCAGCCTGCGTCTGCGTTTTGGGCTAAGGGGTCGGAGGTGTCGGTTTATCAGGGAATCCGACTTGGCTAGTAACGTATACTCATCTGGCGGACTACCCGTGGGCTGACGCCTCACGGCTCAAAGTTAGGTGGTAGACGCTACTTGCGTGCTAGGGTGATCGACATTGCGAACCCACGACACAGCAAGTGAGCGAGTTTTACAGGTAGCTTTTCGATCATCGGTTCGAGAAGCTGCTTGGCAAGTCGCCCTCCTCCGCCACAGGTGATCAGTCGTCCAGGAATCGAAACTAACGGCGTGCCGATGCTGCGGAAGCCGGCTTGCTTGAGTAGCATGACGACCTCCGCGAGGCGATATTCTTTCAAGTGCAAGCCGCGGGCTTCGGTTCTCAGCGGGCAGAAATCGCCGGTGACATCCGAAGGACGCAGCAGCCAGTTGGGGGTAATCGTGACCAGCGTGCCGCCGGGGGCGAGCAGCTCGTAGAGTTTGTTGAGATAATCACTGATTTCGTCAGGAGCGATGTGCTCGAAGACATCGTTCCAATAGATGGCCGTTGGTCGAATCTTGAGTGACTCTTCATCGACTTGTAAGAGATCACCCAGCAGAAGATTCTCCTCTTGCCGTTGCCCGAGGACCTCGACGGCTTGATCGCGCATCGTCGAAGAGACTTCGATGCCGCTGATGTTGTAGCCCTGACCGCGGACCTCTTCGAGCAGCTTGCCGCAGCCATAGCCGACTTCAAACAACGAAGGCCTAGCGATGCCTCGTTGGTATTGGCGTTCCAAGAGATTGAGGACCAAGCGAATATAGCGCTGGTCCATGCCCATCTCGAGCGGCTCTTCCCCCTCCTGCATTGCCGCTAAGATTGAGCAGACCGTGTTGTAGGCTTGGCCGGTAACGAGGGCTCGCTCGTTGGAGCCTTTGGGATAGGCAAGGATCGCACTGGCGAACTTCTGCTCTTGCTCCCACTGCAGCTCTTTCAGTTGCTCGGGGGCAAGCGGACTCAAATCGCAGAGTTGCCCATTAGCGAGCATCACTTCATTGGGCTCGCTGGCCGCCTCTATCGGGGCAGGCGTTTCGTTTTCAGCAATCGTTGGGGCAAGGGTGGCCATAGTCATTTCGCCGCGGCACTCGTGCCGCGCTGCATCGGGTCGTGATTTCGAGAAAAGATGCCCAACCCGCATGGGAATCGGGCACCCTGAAACTCTACTACGCACAGCTACCTCAGCGAGACTGTCGTGAAAGTATTTGGGTGCGGTCGTTTGCATTGTGACGATTATCTCCACACTATTATCCGCCCTGGACTGCTACCCCGTGAGGCGAACCCCGCTGGCGGTTATGATGTCAGTCGTGCATGACAGGGCAAACCGAGGGTTTACGCCCTGCGGCTCCGAAGCTCTGCAATCAGTTCCGATCGGTTCCGACGTCAGTACAATTCGATGAGTTCTCCCCTGACAATTCGCCTGGCTACGGTTGACGATCTGGCGTCGATTAATGCGATCTACAATGAGTACCCCTCCACTTCGACGACCACCTACGATCTTGAACCCTGGTCGCTGGAGCGCCGCCAGGAGTGGTTCGCAGGTCGAGAAGAGATTCACCCGGTGACGGTGGCTTATCGGAACGGCGAGGTTGTCGGTTGGGGAGCCTTGAGCACCTTCCGTTCACGCCCCGCTTATCGACAGACGGTCGAGAACTCGGTTTACGTGCATCCCGATCATGTCCGACAAGGCATCGGCAGCCAGCTCTTGGCAGACCAGATCGAGCGTGCGCGAAAATTGAATCTGAAAACGATCATCGCGGCGATCGACAGCGAACAGACGGGTAGCCTCGCGCTCCATCAGAAGTTCGGTTTCGTTGAACACGGGCGATTCGTTGATATCGGCTACAAGTTCGACCGCTGGCTAACCTCGGTGTTTATGCAGTTGATGCTGGATTGAACCTTCCCGATTCTGCCGTGTCATTCTGGCAATGCGTGCCATTCGCGTAGACCCTGTGCCAGGACTATTGATGTCGGTTTCTACTTCTGAAGTTGTTACAAGAGCCGATCAAGACGAAGAAATAGCTGGCTCTCAATTCAGCTCAGGCGTCGTGCTTGCCATTATCGGCACTTTTCTGTTTGCTCTAAAGTCGATTTTTATCAAGCTCGCGTTTGCTGCCGGTGCGGGACCGACGCTGTTACTGACGGTGAGGATGCTTTTCTCGTTGCCGTTCTATGCAATCGTGCTGTGGCGTTTGAGGTCTGCTTCGAACTGTCCGACGTTGTCTCGATCTCAGGTGATGAAGGCCCTTGGTCTTGGTTTTTTGGGTTATTACCTAGCCTCGTTCCTCGATCTTTCGGGACTTGAGCTGATCTCGGCGCAGTTAGAACGCCTAACGCTGTTTACTTATCCGGCGATGGTCGCGGTGTTGGCTTGGTTGTTCTTGGGAGAACGAATCGGACCACGGATTATCGCCGCGATTGTGCTCTGCTACGTCGGAGTCTTATTGATGTACGGACAGGAGAAAACGCTCGACGGCGGATCACAGGTCGGCACGGGCGTGCTCTTAGTTCTAGGGTCGGCCCTGAGCTACTCGCTCTACATCCTGTTCGCCAAGCCGGCGATGCAGCGGATCGGCAGCTTGCAATTCACCTGCCTAGCGATGATTGGCTCGACGTTTTTCGTGGTCGTGCACTACCTCGCGACATGCGAAGCCAGCGAACTGTTCGAAGCTCAATCGGTGGTCTACCTGTACGGGCTTGTTCTCGCCTTCGTTTGTACCGTGCTGCCGAGCTTCATGATCAACGAAGCCATCGTCCGCATCGGAGCGACCCGCACGACGGTCATTGGCTGCGTTGGGCCGGTGCTGACCATGCTGCTCGCGATTTCTGTGCTCAGCGAGCCCTCCTCGCCGCAGCACTTTGCGGGGATGGCGGTGGCGGTGGTTGGCGTGAGTTTGGTGGCGAAGAAGTAGAGTAACGAAGGTGATTTATGAGCCGTCAAGTTGTAGCCAATGATTAATCGAGATTATTGACGACTTCGTCAAAGGACAATTTCATGTTGATCGGTTGGAAGAAGGTGAGGCTGTAACCATCTGGGTCCTGCAAGGAAAACTCGCGGGCATTCCAGGGCTGATCTCTGGGGCCCGTGAAATTGACAACCCCTTTGGAGATCGCCTTTTCTGCAAATTTGTCAATGGAACGATTACCCATTGCAAAGTTTAGTGAAACGCCTACTCCCTTGCGTTCCTTTCCAGACTTTCCTTCGGGTAGCAACAAGAGATCGGCATACTTAGCCCAGCGCAAATGTGACAGAACCGGAACGCCTGCAGGCCCAGGCATTTCGAAGATCATCTCGAAAGCAAGCTTGTCGCGATACCACAGTGTTGATGCACTTATGTCATGCACCGACAACTTGGTAAAAGATGGCATCGGGTAGATCTCAGGTGTCGTCACAACTACGCCTTCTTGCTTGGGTGATAAATTCGAGCAGTGCTAAATAGCGACACAATAGCCAGATTGTTGGTTCGAATTATGTTTTCGAGATGAAGCTATAGGGCAATATTCACCCGCTCCTGAGACACTAAGGCCTAGTAGTGAGAATCACGACATTAGTTCACACAAGGGCCCAAAAATTGTATACAATGCATGAGTAGCTCTGAGTGCGGGGCTCAGCCGCATACGGAACAGAGCAAATCCCAGTCAGTAGCCACTCGGCTCCCCTTCTACTCTTTTGCATGTCTCGATCTATGTCTTTCCTTCGCATGAAGCACGCCGCCCGATCTCATCAGTCGGCGAACCTCTCTACGCAACTTCGTTTAGAGCAGCTTGAGCCGCGGCAGATGCTTGCCGGGGATGGGTTGGTTGGTGAGTACTTCAACGGTCAAGACCTTGACCAACCTGCCGGGATGCGGACCGATGCGACGGTCGACTTTGGCAACGATGCGCTGGGGGTTAATGCGTCGGGCATGGTCACCGGCGACGACATCTACTCCATTCGTTGGACCGGTTGGGTGCAGGTCGACACGGGCGGCCAGTGGCAGTTCACGACGTTCAGCAACGATGGCGTCAGGCTGTGGGTGGACGATACTCAAATCATCGACAACTGGACCACGCACACCAGCACGCGCGATGATGGGGCCATTACGCTCGACGCGGGCTGGCATCCAATTCGGTTGGAATATTTCCAGCAGGCCGGCACGTCGGACATGCGGCTTTTGTTCTCCGGTCCTGGTCAGAGCGAAATAATCATTCCGCAGTCGCACCTTTGCACGACACTGCCAGACACCGGCCAACCGATTGCCAACGCCGGGCCGGATCGTGTCGTGCTGCTGCCTGCGAATAGTGTGATTCTTGACGGTTCCGCGACCGACAACGGTTCGATCTCTACTTACGCTTGGTCCCAGCTGAGCGGACCCAGTACGTCGCAACTCGCCGGGGCGAATACTGAAGACCTTACGGCAAGCAACTTGGTTGAGGGTGTTTATCAGTTTCAACTGATGGTGACCGACAACGAGGCGAACACGGACACCGATACCGTCACTGTGAATGTGGTGCCGGAAACCGGCGGAGCCGTCATCACTGGCGAGTTAAAGCAGTGGCACAAGGTCACGCTCGACTTCGAAGGACCGACCACCAGCGAGACAGCCACCAACAATCCGTTCTTGAACTACCGGATGGATGTCACTTTTACGCACGCTGATTCAGGCGAACAATACGTGGTGCCCGGGTATTTTGGGGGTGATGGAAACGCGGCCAACACGGGTGCCAGTTCGGGCAATGTGTGGCGAGTTCACTTCGCACCCAGCGAAATTGGCGATTGGACGTATACCGCGTCGTTCCGCTCGGGGACGAACGTTGCCGTGAGCACCAATCCGCTAGCCGGTGCCAGTGGCGGTTTCTTCGACGGCGCCGGCGGAGCTTTTGCCGTTGCTGCGACGGACAAAACCGGTCGCGATCTGCGTGGTAAAGGTCGACTCGAATACGTGGGTGAGCGGTATCTGAAATTCGCCGGCAACGGTGAGTACTTCTTGAAGCAAGGGCCCGACGCCCCGGAGAATCTGCTCGCCTACGAGGATTTCGACAACACCACGAACGAAGGGGGCCGCCGCAAGTCGTACGCTGCCCATGCGGGCGACTGGAATCCGGGCGATCCTTCCTGGGATGGTGGAAAGGGAACCGAACTGATCGGGGCGGTCAATTACTTGGCTTCTGAGGGGCTTAACGCGTTCTCATTCCTGCCGATGAACATTGAGGGGGACGACAAGAACGTCTTCCCTTACATCTCGAAAGCTGCTGCGGACCGCACGCGCATGGATGTGTCGAAGCTGGACCAATGGGAAATCGTCTTCGAACACGCCACGCAGCAAGGTTTCTTCCTGCACTTCAAAACGCAGGAGACCGAGAACGACCAGCTACTCGATGGCGGTGCGTTAGGCAATCAGCGACGGCTGTACTATCGCGAGTTGATCGCCCGGTTCAGCCATCACTTGGCGTTGAACTGGAACCTGGGCGAAGAGAACACGAACACGACGCAGCAGCGGAAGGATTTCGCGCAGTTCTTCTACGACAACGATCCGTACAACCACCACATCGTGATTCACACGTTCCCGGGGCAGAAGGATGCGGTTTACGATCCGCTGTTGGGCAACGCGTCGAAGCTCACGGGTGCGTCACTCCAGACGAGCAACTCCAGCTTCACGCAAGTGCATGCGGACACGGTGAAGTGGGTGAACGATTCAGCTGCTGCTGGCAAGCCGTGGGCGATTGCAGTGGATGAGCCGGGTGATGCTCAAGCTGCTTTACGTCCCGATAACGACGCTGGAAATAGCCATGAGGATGGTCGCAAGAACGCCCTCTGGGGAACCCTCATGGGCGGTGGCTACGGCAACGAGTGGTACTTTGGGTACGGTCACGCTCATTCCGACCTCACTCTCGAAGACTTTCGCAGCCGGGACGATTGGTGGGACTACACACGCTACTCGCTAGATTTCTTCTACGACAACGAGATCCCGTTCTGGCGAATGCAGAATGATAACTCGATTAGCACGGCTTCGAACGACTACGGCTTCTATGAGCCGGGCGAAGTTTACGTTGCTTACCTGAAGAACGGCGGCACAACGAACATTGACTTGGCTGGTGCAAGTGGGCAATTCGAGGTGAAGTGGTTCGACCCACGCAACGGGGGCGACCTGCAGAACGGCTCGGTCACGACTGTAGCCGGTGGCACTTCCCAGAACGTCGGGCAAGCACCGGACACGACGGGACAAGACTGGGTCGTACTCGTTCGCAAGCCTTTGATCGTCGATCAAGGTCCCTTTGGCGGCACGCCTCATCAGGTTGCCGATGGAACAATTATCCAGTTCGAGGATTACGATGAGGGCGGCGAAGGCAAAGCCTATCACGACACAACGGCCACCGGATTTGGCAACCATGCTCGCGGGGGAAGTGTTGATGCGGGGCCTGCCACGGGGGCAGTGGGAGAACGAATCGGCTGGATTGATGATGGCGAGTGGCTGGAGTACACGGCTGACATTACCGCGGGGACCTACTACGCGACGGTGCGTTACTCTTCGATCGTCAATAACGCAGGCACCGTCCGACTACTATTAGGTGACGGGCCAGACGGAGAGAACTTCACCGAGCTGGCGACCTTCAATTTGCAATCCACGGGCGGTTTCACTCAGTGGGCTGATCTGTCGATTCCAGGGATCACGCTTGCCGAGGCTGATGGCAAGGTTCTACGAGTCGAGCTTGAAGGTTCGCTGTTTGAACTCGACTACTTCCAGTTCACCACAGCACCGCCGACGAATACGGCCCCAGACGTGACGATCGATAGCGTCACGCAGGTGGTAACTGAGAATCCCAGCGATGGGGTTTACCAGGAATCAGGCGGGTTGGTAATTATGGAGATGGAGAACACCACCTCGCCGTTGGGACTCTGGCAGCCGCAGACTGCGTACGCGAATTTTACGGGAGACGGGTACCTGCAATTTACAGGGAATGGCACCGCCAGTGGCCCGCCGAACTCGCCGTTGGAGTTCAAGTTTAAGATCAATCAGCCCGGTTTATACTACCTGCACTTGCGAGCCGCTCGCGACACCACCAACGGTCAGCCCAGCGATCACAGCAACGACGCTTACGTTCGGGTGGAGGGTAACTACGGGGCAGGCCCCAATGCCGGCAATACTCACGGTGACGATGCTCCGCTAAGCATGTTGATGAGCGACACGAAGTTCTTCGGCGGCACAGCGAATAGTTTTTCTTGGAACTCGGGCAATCGCCTCGATCCCGGCGGGCACGACAATAAGCGGGTCGCAGTTTACGATTTCCAAGCGGGTGAGGAGTACACGCTGGTTGTGTCGGGCCGCTCAAAGTTCTTTAGCGTCGATCGCATTATGTTCCGTCACGCGAGCGTTGCCACCGGCACGGCTCAGAGCTTAACCAATCCCGAGTCCTCTCAGTCGGGCGGAGAAGAAGTTGCCGAGCGGACCTTCGAGATTGAAGCGACCGTGACTGATGACGGGCGGACGAATTCTCCACCGATTTTGCAGTGGACGAAGCTATCAGGTCCTGGAACCGTTACCTTTGACGATCCCAATGCGGAAGACGTCACCGCTGAGTTCAGTGCCGACGGAAACTACGTCCTTCGCCTGACCGCCGACGATGGCGAGAATATCACAAGTGAAGATGTCGCCGTGGCCGTGCAAACTGTGGTCGAACCGCTTAGCTTCAACGCGATCGATGATGCCTATCTCGAGAACAATAACCCATTCAATGATGGTTTTCTCAAAGTTGAGAATGCCTCGCGTAATCGAACGAGTTATCTGAAGTTCGATGTTTCTGGCTTGGGTGGGAACGAGGTCACCAATGCGACCTTGCGTCTACAAGTGAACGGCGACGCGGGTTCTGGCGGAGTTACCGCTTACCTTGGCAGTCACAACTCTTGGACAGAAACGACGATTACCAATGCCAATAAGCCGACAGCCGGTGTCGCTCTGGATACCGTCAGTGGCTCGCACAGCATTGGCCAGACGCTTGAGTTTGACGTCACCGATGCCGTGAATGGCGACGGACAAGTGACCTTCGTCTTGCAATTGGCCTCCGGCGGCAATGACGTCTGGTTTAGTTCCAGCGAAGGAGCGGCTCCGCCGGAACTTCTGATTGAAGCGGCCCCCGTGTTGCCCGGACCGGGCGACTTTGACACCGACGACGACGTCGACGGATTCGACTTCCTTACTTGGCAGCGGGGGTACCCGAGCCCTTACAACAGCAATGATTTGGTTGACTGGCGAAACCACTACGGCGTGGCCGATTCGCCTGCCGATGGCTTCCAGTTCCTTGCTATGCAGCGTAGCTATGGGGAACCGTATGACGGAGAAGACATTTCCTCATGGCGAGACGGCTATGGCTCGACGGCGTCGCTAAGTCAGGTAAGTGCCCCAGCTTCATCGGAGACTCCAGCACCCCTCGCAATCGCTTCTGTTGTTGCCGCTGATAGCAGTGAGCTCGCTTGGCTTGCGCAGGCAGCTCTACGCGTCGATGTGCAAACGTCTGTCGGCACCTTAGAGCCACCTGGATCTGAACAACAGCTTAGCAGCCAGATACCGCTTGTTGTCGATTCGTTGTTCGGAGTCTCTGCTTCTGAATCTCAAGACGCTGCTATCGGCGCTGTGGACCATCGAGCCGCCGTTGATCTCGCTCTAGCCGATCTCGATGCCGATTCGCTCGATGCATCAAGCCTTCGAACAAACTCGTCCGAAGCTGAGAGCAAGTCGAGTTTGAAATAGGCTTTCCCACTGAAACGATCACTCCCTTTAACGCTTTTGAGGTATTCATGAGTTCCAGGCTCGTTGTCGTAGCACTCTGCACTGTCGCAATCGGCGGTCAGGCCTTTAGCAAAGCACCCCACGACCCCACCCAACCTCACCCACTCGTCGAGCCCGCTTTGGAGAAGGTGGAAGCAGGAATTGGCGAAGGTCCGTTTGAAGCAAACTGGAAGTCCCTAGAGAGCTACGAAATTCCTCAGTGGTACAAAGCTGCCAAGTTCGGAATCTTCATTCACTGGGGTGCGTACAGCGTGCCCGCTTTCGGTAGTGAATGGTATCCCAGGCAGATGTATATCAAGCACGAGCGACGTGGCGACAATTTCTACGAGCATCACCTGAAAAAATACGGACCGCACAAAGACTTCGGCTACAAAGACTTCATCCCGCAGTTCAAAGCGGAGAAGTTTGACGCCGCAGCCTGGGCCAAGCTGTTCAAGGAGACAGGCGCCCGTTATGTAATTCCGGTCGCTGAGCACCACGATGGCTTTCCGATGTACGACTGTGCGTACACACGTTGGGACTCGACGGAGATGGGGCCCAAACGCGACGTGATTCAAGAGCTTTCCGAAGCAGTTCGAGCGGAAGGCTTAAAGTTCGGAGTAAGTAGCCATCGAGCGTTCAATTGGATGTTCTACGTCCGCGACGAATCGTTCGACAACGCTGATCCGCAGTACGCCGATTTGTACGGCCGTCCGATGCCCTTCCTGTTTGAAGACGATGCGTGGGATTACAAGAAAACCTTTGTACCTCAAGACAAACAGTTCATGGACGATTGGCTGGCTAGAAGCTGTGAACTCGTTGACAAGTATCAGCCTGATGTAATCTGGTTCGACTTCGGCATCACCCCTGGCCGACAGGAAGCGACTTACGACGACAATCCTTTCGGCGAGCACTTGCAGAAGTTTGCAGCGTACTACTACAACCAGTCTTCGAAACAAGCCGACGGGCTTGGCATTATCAATTACAAATGGGGCGCTTTCCCCGAGACGGCCGCTGTGCTGGATAAAGAGCGGTCGAAGATGGCCGAGATTCGTAAGCCGTTCTGGCAGACCGACACGGCGGTGAGCGCCAGTTCCTGGGGTTATACGGAGAACCAACGCTATAAGAAGCCGGGGCGATTGATCAACGATCTGGTCGACATCGTCAGCAAGAACGGTTGCTTGCTTCTCAACGTCGGCCCACGTCCCGACGGGACGATCCCCGAGGAAGATCAAGCGATCCTCCGCGCTATCGGTGACTGGCTGAAGATCAACGGCGAGTCGATCTACGACACCACCTACTGGAAGACTTTTGGTGAAGGGCCAACCGGCGTCTCGACGGGACATGTCTCAGAGTCGAAGGACAAGCCTTTCACGGCTGAAGACCTTCGCTTTACCACGCGTGACGACATCCTCTATGTCACGGGGCTCGCTTGGCCTGAGGACAACAAAGTCACTGTGAAGACGCTGGCCAAAGGCAGCGAACACTATCCCGAGGAGATCGCGGAGATCGTTCTCTTGGGGTCTGATGCCAAACTGAAGTGGAGCCGCGACGAGTCTGGGCTTTCCATCGAGTTGCCTACGGAAAAGCCTTCAGAGTATGCTTATGTCTTGAAAGTGACCAAATAGTGAATCGTTTTTCGTGCGTCGCTTACCCGTTAGCTTGAATCCCCATGAGAAAATCCGTGTCGCCTTTAGCACAGAGACTCCTTAGTTGCGTTCTGATACTAGTCTCTACGGTCGCGCACGCGTCCGTGGCTCATGCCGCGGAAGATTCTCTGCTGGTTGAAGCAGAAGGCTTCGAGAAGCATGGCGGCTGGAAGCTTGATACTCAGTTCATCAACGTGATGGGTTCGCCCTATCTGTTGGCTCACGGACTAGGTCAGCCTGTCGAGAATGCTGCGACGAAGGTCGAGTTTCCCAGTGCTGGAAAGTATCGAGTTTTCGTCAGAACAAAAGATTGGGTTGCCAAGTGGAACGCGCCGGGTGCGCCTGGAAGGTTTCAATTGGTGGTCAATGGTCAGCCACTTGAACACACGTTCGGCGCTCAAGGTAAAGATTGGCACTGGGAATCTGGCGGTGAAGTTGAAATAACCGACACCTCGGCGACGATTGCTCTAAACGATCTGACCGGTTTCGACGGTCGCTGTGACGCAATCTTCTTCACCAAGGGCAATGAGGCTCCCCCCGAGGACTCGAAGATCCTTTCCGATTGGCGTCAGCAGCAACTAGAGCTTCCCGCCGAGCCGCAGGAAAAAGACGGTTATGATTTAGTCGTCGTCGGTGGCGGTTATTCGGGGATGGGGGCCGCGATCTCGGCTGCCCGTTTGGGTTGCAAAGTAGCACTGATCCAGAACCGCCCCGTGCTGGGTGGCAACGGCTCAAGTGAAGTCCGGGTTTGGTCACAAGGGTTAGTACGTCGCGGAAGATATCCCCGTGTTGGCGAAATCGTTGACGAGTTCAGCGAAAACGCGAAGAAATCGCCTGGCACTTACGAGGAGTTCGAAGACGCCAAGAAGGAGTCGATCGTTCGGGCTGAAGAGAACATCGACCTGTTCCTGAATCATCACGCCTATGAGGTTCAGACACAAGGAAATCGAATCACCGCGGTAACAACGCTCAACACAAAGACAAACGAGCGTACCAAATTCAGTGGTCGCAACTTTGTTGATTGCACTGGCCACGCAACCATTGGTTTTCTTGCCAAAGCGGATTGGGAAATGACCCCCAAAGGCCGCATGGGAATGAGCAATATGTGGGCCTGGGCTGAGTCTCAAGGGGAGAAGAGCTTTCCCGAGACACCTTGGGCCCTTCAGCTGACGATGGACGATTTTCCCTATCCTCGCGACCACCACGGACAATGGTTCTGGGAGGGGGGCTTTGATAAAGATCCAATCAACGAAGCCGAGGCAATCCGCGACTGGAATCTACGGGCCGTCTTCGGTGCTTTTAACGCGATGAAGAACGGCGACGGGGCCGAGGAACACAAGACCGCTTACATGACCTGGGTGGCGTATATCGGTGGGCCGCGCGAGTCGCGCCGCCTGCTCGGTGATGTGATTCTCACGCAGGAAGATATTGCCGAAAAGCGCGAGTTCAAGGACGGCTGCGTACCTAGCACGTGGAGCATTGACCTCCACTATCCGAAGAAGGAATACGCGAAGAAGTTTCCCGACAACCCGTTCATTTCGATTGCCGTGCACGATCGCAATATCGATCGGACCTATGGCTACCCCGTTCCGTACCGCTGCTTTTATTCTCGCAACATTGAGAACCTATTCATGGCAGGTCGGTGCATAAGCGTCACGCACGAGGCACTGGGTACGACTCGTGTGATGCGAACCTGCGGCATGATGGGTGAAGTAGTCGGCAAAGCGGCCACGGTCTGTGCGGCCCGGGATTGCACTCCTCGTGAAGTCTATGAACAGCATTGGGAGGAAATGGATCAACTACTCAAGCTTCCCGGTAAAGCGTATCGAGCCAGCTTCGATGACGACTTCACGGTTCCTGAGGATGCGATGCCCCTCGCGCCTGCCAAGGGGCGGACCTACGACGAACGGAAGACTGCAGCAGCGGCTAGTGAAGAATGACGAGCTCCGGTTCGCACCCTCGTCGCATCGCTCATCTGGGCTCTCCGCTTCGAAAATACGTGCTGCATGCAACGCGGGTAGCGATTTTCATCGCGATCATCTGGCTGATCCATGACCGGCATCAGCGACACATGGAGAATGTCGCCGGTGAGGCGGCGATACCCCTCGATCATCTGCAAGAGTATTTCCCTCAGGGCGTTATGGTTGCTGCGGATGCCGAAGGAAGTAGCCTACACTCTGTCATTTTGGATGAGAACGGCGAGATCGTGGGACGGTTTTTTGAGACCTCGCCAGAGGGCGACGACATTATCGGATTCTCTGGCCCAACCAACGCCCTAGTTGCGTTTGATGCTGAAGGCAAGATCTGTGATGTATCGATCCTCTCCAGTCAAGACACCCGCGACCACGTTAATCAGGTAAAGAACGACGAACACTTTCTGAAATCGTTTAATGGCATGACGCGGGAAGAGGCAGCCCAGTCCACTGAAGTGGACAGTGTCTCGGGGGCAACGCTGACGGCCCTTGCCATTCGACAGGCGATCATCAAGCGTCTGGGTGGAGGGCAACGTTCGTTGAAGTTTCCCGAGCCACTTTCCGTCAAGGATGTTCGCCCGTTCTTCCCAGAAGCGATCAGCGTTAGTGTCGATGAGGCTTCCAGAGTTTGGGAAGTCAAAAACGACCACGGTGACACTTTGGGAACCGTCTTGCGTACGGCTGATGCGGCAGAGAACATTATCGGCTATCAAGGACCTAGCGATTCGTTGATCGGATTAAGCACGGAAGGAAAAGTCATCGGGCTGGCGATTCGCAAGTCCTACGATAACCAGCCTTACGTGGACTACGTGCGCGAGGATCGCAAATTCCCCAAGGCGTTTCTTGGACGAACTCGCGTGGAATTGGCAGAACTCAATTTGGAAGAGGCGGGCGTTGAGGGCGTCTCGGGGGCAACCATGACGAGCATGGCCGTGGCAGAGGGACTGATCGCTGCCGCTAAGCATCGAGAACAACCTGGTGGCGGGGCCGATGCTCAGCCCACTTGGCGACAGTCGCCCTCTCTTCACGACTATGGCACGGCTCTTACCATAGCCTTGGGGATGGCAATCGGTCTGACCTCCCTGCGAGCAAATCGAAAGCTGCGGATTGGTTTTCAGATATTTCTGATCGTCTATCTCGGGCTAATTGCCGGTAATCTAGTCTCACAAGCGATGCTCGTTGGTTGGGCTCAGAATGGCGTTCCCTGGCGATCAGCCATTGGTTTGGCCTTGCTCGCAGTTGCCGCCTTCATCTTGCCGATCACGACGAAACGGAACCTCTATTGCTCACATCTCTGTCCGCACGGTGCAGCACAAGAGTTACTCAAGAGACGTGGATTTCGCCAAGTGAAATTACCCGCCAAGCTGAAAGTGGTCCTGAAGCTCTTGCCAGCTTTGCTTCTGCTGTGGTGTCTCTTGGTGGGAATGACCGCAATCGGTTTCAGTCTTGTTGATATCGAACCCTTCGATGCTTATGTCTGGAAGATTGCTGGCACAGCGACGATTGTTGTCGCCATTGTTGGCCTCGTCGCTTCGTTGTTTGTGCCGATGGCCTATTGCCATTACGGCTGCCCAACAGGGGCCCTGCTGAATTATTTTCGTTTCAATGCACGCAGCGATCGTTGGACCAATCGTGATTGGGCCGCGCTGAGTTTTCTTATCATCGCCTGTGTCTTGTGGGCTCGTTGAGAACTATTATGAAACATCGACTTTTGTTTTGCCTAGCCGCGCTATCGGTCAGTTCCGTAGTTCCGAAGTTCGTCGTTGGCGATGATGCTGCCGCGAAACGAAGCATCCAGCCAAATATCGTTCTGATCATCGCCGACGATATGAACTGGAACGATTGCGGCGCTTACGGCCATCCGGCAATTCGCACGCCGAACATCGACCGGCTGGCGGCCGAGGGTTTGCTCTTCAAGCATGCGTATCTCACGACCAGTTCTTGCAGTCCCTCGCGATCAAGCCTGATCACAGGAAAATATCCTCACAACACAGGAGCGGAACAACTCCACTGGCCGCTGCCTGAGGGGACACGCACCTTTGTCCAAGAGCTAAAGCATCAAGGCTACTATTGTGCTTCAGCCGGGAAGTGGCATTTGGGTGATGCCGTGAGGGATCATTTCGATCGAATCTATGACGCTTCGATGGCTGGCTTTGTCTTACCGACCGGTGACGACAACAAGCCCGGCAAGATGGTCGCCAAGAAGCCGAGTGGTTGCGAAAACTGGGAACGCGCCCTGGATGATCGTCCGAAAGACAAGCCCTTCTTCATGTGGCTGGCAGCGCTCGACCCACACCGGTCTTACGAGGAAGGAACGCTCGACCCGCCGCATAAACTTGAGGACGTCATTGTGCCGCCGCACTTGCCCGACGTCCCCGATGTCCGTGAAGACCTGCGCAGTTACTACGACGAGATCGGACGCCTCGACAAGTATGTTGGTAAAGTCATGAAGAAATTGGAAGACCAAGGCGTGGCCGACAACACGCTCGTCCTCTTCATTACCGACAACGGACGACCTTTCCCACGTGACAAAACGACGCTCTACGATGGAGGCATCCGCACGCCGTGGATCGTTCGCTGGCCGGCACGCGTGAAGCCGACTTCAACAACCAACGCGCTGGTTAGTGCCGTGGACTTGGCTCCGACGTTCCTCGAACTGGCCGGGTCGACCGAAGACGCTTCACTCATGGTAGAAGGCGAGAGCTTTGCCAAAGTGCTTTCTCACCCCGAACTTCCTCACCGAGAATTTGCTTTCGGCGAGGATCACTGGCACGACTACGAAGATCATGCACGCTGCGTCGTCACCCATCAGTTCAAGCTCATTCGAAACGACTACGTCGATCTTGCTCCCACTCCCTCTGCCGACGCAGGCCGCGGCTTAAGTTGGCTGGCGATGCAGAAGCTTCATTCGGAAGGCAAGCTGAAGCCCCATCAACAGACTTGTTTCGACGCTCCTAGACCGAAATGGGAACTTTACGACCTAGAGCGAGATCCAGGCGAACTGGACAACCGCATGGACGACCCTGCCTACGAGAGCGTCCGAGATCGCTTAGCTGCAGCCCTTGATGAATGGAGCAAAGCAACCAACGACTTCATGCCATCCAGGCGAACCCCTGACGAGTTCCATCGTTCGACGGGGTTGCCTGATCACAGCGTTCGCATGCGACCGCGCCGTTCGAAGCTTGAAATGTTTGGGACCAATGGCAAGTACTAACAACGTAGAGCGTGCACTCCTGCCCGTTAAGTCGCGGCTTCAATCAAGGAGTCGTCCAGGAGTGGCCATCCTCTAGCCGCTTGCTGCACCATAACGCTGCTGGGTAGCTTCTGCTACATTACTAATTTCCGCTGACACCTTATCCGCAACCCGTCTGCAATGCCGCCGCTTCTCATCCTTGCCATTGCCGTAGCACTTGTCCTGGGGCTGATTCTGGTACTGCGTTTGAACGCGTTCATCGCCTTAATCAGCGTCGCGGTCGTTGTCAGTCTTCTCGCCCCCGGTGAATTGGAAGAGAAAATACCACGGGTAGCGGTCGCTTTTGGTGTTTCCGCTGGCAAAATTGGAATTCCGATCGCCATGGCCGCGATTATCGGCAGTTGCTTGTTGGCGTCCGGCGCTGCGGATCGAATCGTCCGCGGCATGCTGAGCCTGTTTGGTGAGAAGCGAGGGGCGACAGCGCTGGCCGCAAGTGGCTTTACGCTATCGATCCCTGTCTTCTTCGACACGGTCTTCTTTCTCTTGGTACCGTTGGCGAAGTCGCTCTATCAGCAAACCAAGCAACATTACCTGAAATACCTGCTGGCGATCGGGGCGGGTGGTGCCGTAGCGCACACGCTCATTCCACCGACGCCGGGGCCGCTGATGGTGGCTAGCGAACTCGATGTCGACGTCGGCCTCATGATGCTCGTCGGTATTGCTGTCGGTTTACCTTCGATGGGAATTGGCTTGCTCGTCGCCGGCTGGCTTGACCGCCATCTTGTCTTGACGCATCCCCCGAAGTTCGAGCAGAGTGAAGAGTCGCAAGAACCAAATGAAACAGCTGCCGAAGATCCAGGGCTCTTTGTTTCGTCGCTACCGATCGTTTTACCCGTGCTGCTTGTTGCCTCTCAGACGATCCTCAAAAGACTCGCGGAGCGATCTCCAGAGAACCACCAGCTTGAACACATGGTTCAGGTGGCGTCGCTGTTAGGCAATCCTAACTTTGCTCTACTGTTAGCGGCAGCAATTGCCCTAGGGATTTACGTTTTCTTTAAGCGACCGACTCGCAAGGAAGTTACCGAGCTCGTTGATGAGGCGCTGATGAGCGGTGGCGTGATCGTTCTGATCACTGCGGCTGGCGGCGCCTTCGGGGCAATGTTGCAGGTGGCTGAGATTGGAACGGCAATCAAGGATTCGTTTGCCACAGCAGAGGCGGGAGGAATGGCCCTGCTTTGGCTAGCGTTCGGTATCGCCAGCCTAATGAAAGTCAGTCAAGGCTCAGGGACGACTGCGATGATCACCTCCAGTGCGATGCTGGCAGCGATGCTGGAAGGACAATCCTTAGCCTACAATCCCGTCTACCTAGCCCAAGCAATTGGTTGCGGTGCGTTGTTCGGCGTATGGATGAACGACAGTGGGTTTTGGCTCTTCTGCCGGATGGGCGGCCTGACCGAGAGCGAAGGACTCAAGACCTGGACGGTCATCCTGGCTGTCATCGGCATTACCTCCATGCTGCTGACGGTAGGTATGGCCACCGCTTTCCCAATGGCGGAAGTCGCCGCAAACTGAACACTGGCGGAGCGAATCACATCAACCATGAAAGCACTACTCCTCACCGCCGAGAAGCAATTAGAAGTCTCCGAATTGCCGGAGCCAGAATTGACTGCTGATGCTGTGTTGATTCGCGTTGCCGCCTGTGGAATCTGCGGCAGCGACGTGCATGGCTACGATGGCAGCAGCGGACGTCGTATTCCTCCGTTGGTGATGGGCCATGAAGCGGCAGGAGTGGTTGAGCAAGTCGGTAGCGAAGTCACTAATGTTGCGGTTGGCGATCGGGTCACGTTCGATTCGACTGTCTACTGCGGAGCGTGCGAGTTCTGCAAAAAAGGGAAGATCAACCTCTGCGATAACCGTCAGGTGCTTGGCGTCTCGTGCGGGGACTACCGTCGCCATGGGGCCTTTGCTGAATTCGTTACCGTTCCCTCGCGGATTGTTTACAAGCTCCCCGATGGCTTAGCGTTTGAGCAAGCCGCACTCATCGAAGCGGTATCGGTTGCCGTGCACGCCGTCGCGAATCACACGCCAGAGGGTGAGAAGATCGATGCCAACGATGCGGCCGTCGTGGTGGGCGTCGGAATGATCGGGTTGCTAATCGTTCAAGCACTGAAAGCCGCCGGCTGCGAGACGATCTACGCGGTTGACGTTGATGACGACCGACTGGAACTTGCTAAGCAGTTTGGTGCCAGCGAAGGATTCAACGCCAAACAGGTCAATGCCACGGAAGAGATTCTCAAGCTTACCGGCGGTGTCGGCGTGCCAATCGCGTTGGAAGCAGTCGGTGCTACGGCGACGATTCAGACGGCTATTGAGTCGGCGGCCAAAGGAGCCACCGTGACGCTTGTGGGGAATATTTCTCCAACCGTGGAAGTCCCCCTCCAATCGGTCGTGACTCGCGAAATCACGCTTGCTGGCTCGTGCGCATCAGCGGGCGAATATCCCCTGTGCATGGAACTGATGGCGAGCGGAGCGATCGATGTCGCTCCATTGATTTCTGCGACGGCTCCCCTGGAACAAGGAGCCGCTTGGTTCAATCGCTTGTACGATCGCGAGCCAGGTTTGATGAAAGTGGTACTCACTCCTTAACTGATAAAGGTCTATTGGACTGTGACAGAAAATCCGTTTGATCTTTCGGGAAAAGTGGCAATCGTCACGGGCGCAAGTCGTGGCCTCGGGCAAGAGTTTGGTCGCGCGCTGGCCGAAGCAGGGGCAGATCTGGTAATTACCAGCCGGAGTCTCGATTCGCTTGTTGAGTTTCAGAGTGAAATCGAAGCGCTAGGTCGTCGCGCTGTGCCGGTCGAGCTTGACGTGCAAAGCTATGACAGCATTCAGCGAATGGCTGAGGCGGCGAAGAACGCTTTCGGCAAGATTGACATCTTGGTGAACAACGCCGGCTGCAATGTGCGCAAGCCCGCTTTGGATGTCACTTGGGAGGACTGGAATCTGGTCCTCGACACAAACCTCCGAGGCACGTTTTTTGTCGCACAAGCAATCGGTCGCAGTATGGTCGAGCAAGGCTCAGGCCGCATCATCAACATCGGCTCGGTGACTTCGGTCGCCGGGTATGCCGGCTTGGGACCCTACTGTGCCAGTCGGGGCGGTGTAAAACAGCTGACCATGAGTCTCGCTGACGATTGGGGGCCGAGCGGTGTGACCGTCAATTGCCTCGCCCCCGGTTGGTTCCGCACCGAACAGAATAAAGTGCTCTACGAGAACCAAGAATGGCTCGATTACCTCGTCGACCGCATTCCCTTGCGACGCCCCGGCCAGCCCGGCGACCTGCGAGGTGCGGTTGTCTTTCTCGCTTCGGATGCGAGCCAATACGTGACGGGTCAAACCCTCTTGGTCGATGGCGGGATCTCCACAGGAGCCACCCGTGCGACGGTCGCCGATAAGTGAGAGCCGTACGAGAGCAATTCTAGCTCCCTGCCCTTCCCTCGTTGTAAGTCGCTTGGTGACCGGGACTTGAATCGTGTGGCCGTGAATGTTCAAATACTGAGGCCGATTGATTTGAAAGAGTCGATCGACAAGCCAGAGTGGCGGAATTGGCAGACGCGCTGGATTCAAAATCCAGTGAGAGCAATCTCGTGAGGGTTCGAGTCCCTCCTCTGGTACTTCTGCAAAACAAGGGTTTTTGGCACTTGCCCTGCCCTTTTCTAGCGCTACAATGCTCCCCCCAAAACCTCCCTGTGGCGCATATGTGGTGCAACGGGCAGTCGTATTGGGTGGTGTGGCATTATTCGGGTTTCAGCAGCATTCGTCGCTGCTGTGATTTCCCGACTGTCCTATTTAAGGAGCGCACTGGTGGCCCATCTCACCCAACGCAATGGCGTTTTTAATGTTCGATTTCGTGCCGCTGGAAAATACTTTCAGAAGTCTCTCAAGACTCGTGAGCAAGCCGACGCGACGGCCGCACTGCACGGCGTCGAGCAGACGCTTCACTTGCTCAAGATCGGGAAGCTTGTGATTCCCAGCGGCGTCGATGCTGGAGAATATGTCGTTAGCGGCGGTACGGCCAAGGAGCCCTGCCCTCCCAAAGCCACAGTGCCCAGCTATCAGGATGCAACGAGAGCCTACCTGAAGTCCCAAGAAGGGATCTTGGCCGATAGTTATATCAGTTCGCAACGTACCCACCTTTCACATCTAGAATCCTACCTTAACGGCAAGAGTCATTCGCGGGTGGATAAGATCAGTGCCGATCACTTCGAATCGTTCATCGAGAACCGCCGCGGCACCGTCGATAGCACGACCGTTTCGCGGGAGCGAATCACGCTACGCAACTTCGGTCGCTGGCTGGTCGCTAAGAAATACGTCACCGAGTCGCCTGCAGAGGGAATCCCACCAATTCCCAGTAACGGCGATATGCCTCCCTTCCGTACCAAGGCCCAGATTGAGCAGGCAATTGCGCTTGGCAAAATCACTGACCTCAATCGTCAGCGTGAGCTTTGGGAGTGCCTGTTTCTCTCTCCTGTCGAGATCAAGGGCCTGCTGAAGCTCGTAAATAAGAAGTCAGCTCGGGTCGAGAGTTTCAAGCTGCACGCGATACCTGCCTACACGGGAATGCGACGGGGCGAGGTGCTTCGGTTGAGATGGTCGGATGTCGATTTCAACTCCGATTGCCTAATCGCCTACAGCCGCAAGCAGTCGCGACGTCAAAAGATGACAGCTCGCCAGGTTGATCTTCATCCCGAATTACGGACTTTACTCAAGCAATGGTCCAAGTCTTCAAGCGGAGAATTTGTGGTCCCCGGGATCACGGCGGGACAGGAACTCGACTGTGATCGCGCCAATCGTTGGTTCTGGCAGCCTCTGCGAGGGAGTAGCTGGTGCTTGGATACGGGGCGAAACTGGTTCACAATTGGCTTTCATACTTATCGCCACTCCTTTGCGAGCAACATGGCTGCCGCTGGCGTGGATGCTCGGGTGATCGATGCCTACATGGGGCATCGGACCGAGGCGATGCGCAGGCGTTATTTGCACTTGTTTCCGAGTGATCGTAAGGCGGCGATAAGTTCGTTTAGCCTCCAGTAGGCTTTGCTCGTATTCGTACCGATGCTGTGGAAAGTGAGAGTCATTGATGGCAGAGGAAACTGAGAGGCGCCCAATTTTTGCCATTGAAGCCCAGATTGAAGGCGATCAGATCAGAGGGTTTTCTGTATGTGCTGAGAATGGAACCGGCTATGAATTTCATGTACTTGCCGCGACCGATCTGTGTGACTTTTTAGAAAGTAATTCGGAAGCACTTTTCGTAGCTAGCGAAGCTGCGGGATTACACTGGAAAATCATCGAACTACTTCACGAAAGAAGTGAGAGCTGGTGGCAGCTCGTTACCAATCATCGCCTTCATGATGTGGGGCTGCTGTACCAACTAGTGCTGTACGCCAAAGAGGGCTCGCTTACTCAAAGACCAGTGCGAGACAACATTGCAAAACTGTGCCGTGTCAACGCCCAGGACCCAAATGTTTTGACTCTCGACTTACTACTGCGGTCCTACCGGAAGTTGCTCGGAGACGTTGATCTGCTGAAAGTAGAAGTTGCAAATGAAGACCCAAGTCTATATGCGTTACATAGTGAATCGCCCTTCAACGAAGAGCCTTATGGACCGCTCTCCGTAGGACTTGATACCAACGCCGACATCGCCCTCTATCCGATGGGCGAACGGGGCATCGGCATAGAGCTCAATGGCAGAAGAGATGCCCGAGAAAGAGCAGAGAGCCTACTAGCTGAATTGGAGAAGGCAAACAATGAGCCGAGGGGACTTCGAAGCGCCCTCCTACTAATTTCTGAGACCGGGCCTGAATGCCTGAAACAACAAGAACGCGACGCGGCAAAACACTTGACGACTGAGTGGCTTCAGGAGGTGGGTAACCAAACACGACCCTTTGCTGATGTACCGTTGCCTTTACCGTATCAGCGTGTCGGGAAGAAACGAAAGCTATCGCTGGACCCAGTTCGCTGGCGTAACCAAGCATTACATAATGAAAGTATCGATGTCTTTCGTCTAGCATCGCAGGCCGCTCAGTTCGTGAAATTGCTACGCGATAGTCCCCAGCAACTCGATGTTTGTATGCGATGGGAAATCGCACCTCAACTCTGTGCGCGAGACCCCAGCGCCGAGAGTATCCGAAAGCTTGGACCAGGCCTACTTCGTCCGAGCGAGAACAAGAGGTTTTGCGTGGTTACCATTGCTGATCTCTCAGTCAGATGTTTGGCAACTGTGCTTCGTCAGCGTCTCCGAAGCGATTGGCTATACTTATTATTTGCAAATGGGAACTCACCCTATGATGAAGTGGGTGAGAGTTTTCGCAACTGGATTCAATCTCAATCGGAAGAGATTAACAACGCTGCTAACAGTGACTCAGAGACTCACGCTGAGATGTCTACTCTCACACGCAGCAGAGAATTGCAGGCCTCAGACAGAAACTATTTTTTCTACTTAGCATCTCAGGATCTGGGCTGGTCTGAAATTGTAAGAGAATTGCTCAGCGCTATTGCAGAGGGCTCTGTAGGAAAAGCAGCCCTGCTTACCAGGTTAAGTCAGCTAGACTCACCGCTCGTCGCAGACAGCAACGGCAACACCGCCAACTACGGCGAAATGTTGAGTAATGTCGAGCTATTGCTTCAATGGTTCACTCAAGACATTGTTACTGACTTAGGTCAGATGCTGCCTTGGCCCGATTTAATCTATCCAGAGCACAAACTCGGCGTTGAAGAGGGGGCACTATATCAGGAAGTGAAGAATTGCTTGGAGCCTACTGAGCAAGATTCAGATCCCTTTCAAGACGTGCACCACGGTGCCATACATTTTCGCAGAGACTTGGAATCAGAGAACCCTAACGGACGTCTTTTGAGCTTCATGATTGAGCAGGCTGACTTGGGAGGATCTTCGCGCGATGAAGCGATTCGCAAACTCCGGAATAAGATGTTGAATCGCAGGCACTTTTCCCATTATGGTCGAATTGGAGCACCCTTAGCCGACGTGTATTTCAACTTACGACTTGTGTCACAGCTTCAAGACGATGTCATAAAGCGTTCCTCTTTTGCGTTCGTACGCAACGGATTTGAGCTGGTAGCGCTGACTTCGCGTGAGTTCGTAATCGAGGCCCCTCTACACATCGATGAAGACCGGCAAGAGCGCCTGCTGAGTAATTGTCTCCATGACGCACTTCGCCCGCTGTTGGGCCAGGCAGCTAATAACCTCATAAAAGTCACTTTTGTGGACAACTTCTGATGGTGAGCCTGTTTCCAATTCCATAGGGTGAACGAAGACGATAATATTTTATGCCATGGGCTTGAACTATTGTTGCAGTTAGTTAAGATCTTGATGTCGGTAGGCGAGTCGTGGCTACCACCTCGCTGGGCATCCGAGGCCACCGACACCCATCTTCGTGGCGAATTTGGGATTTAAGATTTCGGAACACTTTCTCTAGCAGCGCGACCGGTACGTGGATCGCGCTCCATGGTGCGGCTTTCTTGCCACGCCATTCCCCCCGCTTGGTTTTCTTCCGGAATCTCGCTGCGCCGTCTCTCAATTCCCAACAGGAGGTGCGCTATGCACGATACGAGTGACACTTTTGCTGCCGTTTCAGGTCCTGCGCGGACTGACGATTTTACCGAAAAGGTCCTTGCAATTCTGAACGATATTCAGCGTGAGCTCACGGAAATGCGCGAACGCTCGTCAGGGGCTAGAAAAGATTTTTACACCATCGCCGAATTCGCAGAAATCGTGAAGAGGTCGCCATATACAGCGAGACAGTGGGTTCGCGAAGGACGCGTTGCCGCGACGCGTGTATCAGGCACCGGCCCACGTGGCCGACTTCTGATTGCTCGATCAGAAATTGACAAAATCGTCCGCCATGGCCTCGGCGAGAGCGTGCCGCCATAACGGCGGTGGCAAACAACGAACCGTAACAAGAAACGAGAATTGCCTCGTGCTGAAAAATCAAAAACCCGACGAAATGACGCCCCGGGGGGCAACCCGGAGCGTCGCTGCAAATCCGTCAAATCCCCCTGACCTTAGAGAGAAATGATTATGCCTAATTCTACACCAAACACAGGACCTGAAACACCCGAGAGTCCTGTCCAAATAATCTACCTTGACGACAACGACAGCGCACATGAAATCGATCACATCGATTTACTAGACCGGTATCCTGACGTCCTGGCTGCCGTCCAGGAGAATTCGCTCGGCCAACCGGCACGGTTCCAGCTCTCCCACCACGAGAAACTAATCCCTGAAGAACGCTGGTGTGTTTTCCGCCTGATTGACGAAGCCGGAGGCATAATCATTTCCGACGTTGAAGATGATGGCGAAAGCCTTGATCTTGTTGATTTCACCTTAAATTGTCTACACGACGATTCAATTCCGTCGAGGTGCAAGGAATCAGTAGACGCAGCGATTGAAGCCATCGCCTTACTTTACGGCGACGACCCGGCTTCAGCTTGCAGCAAACTGGCAAGGGAGCTCAAACGGTTAAACGTGAGCGGCTACACGCCGGCAAAGCTTGTCAAAAGAGTTGCGAAGCTAGCCACAGCAATGACTGCCACGGTTCATGAGGATGCCGGGCCTGTGGCGATCCCTGGGCAGTCGATCGAACTAGTACTTGGTGATTGCCCGTATCCAAGCGAAAGCATTGTACCTGCAGGTTGGGTGCTCAGCGGGAATGGCATCTTCGTTCCAGCAAACGACCATCGCGGCAGAATTCTTGTCGCCGCAGCTGCAATCATCATCGTGTCGCTCGCAAGAGAGCCCAACAGCGAAGTTAATTATGTGTATCTTGCGTGGCGCCGCAATGCACAGTGGCAAGGCTGGCTGGCGACTCGCGAAGAAATTTCCGACGCACGGAAGCTGGTCTCACCTTCTAGGGTCGGGCTACCAGTAACGTCTGGAAATGCCAGTCAGATAGTTGAATACCTCGCCGCCTTCGAAACGGTTAACTTTACTACGCTGCCGCGAACTATCTACACAAAACAGCAGGGTTGGACGAAGCCAGTCGACGGTCAGGTAGGTTTTGTGCTCGGAACCGACTTCATTGTTATGACGTCAGAACAAACTGACAATCAGCCGAGTTCAGGAGTGATTTTCCAAGGGAGGGATGACGGGGATGACCAACTGGTCGCAGGATACCGCTCTCAAGGCGAACTGCAGGAATGGAAACGTGCGGTCAGCCTCGTTGCTGACCATCCAACTGCCCTGCTTGTCTTCTACGCCGCGTTTGCCGCGCCAATTCTTGAGTACGTCGGCGTAAGCAACTTCATCGTCGATGTCTGCGGTCCGACGAGCCAGGGCAAGACAACGTTACTCCGTCTCGTCGCCAGCATCTTTGGGAATCCGCGAGAATCTCATGCGGATTGTGTTGTGATGAGTTGGGACGCGACGCCCGTGGGTCTCGAAAGAGCGGCGGCGACACGAACGCATTTGCCCCTGCTCATTGACGACACAAAGCTTGCTCGCTTCAAGGAAGATATCTCTCGGCTGATTTACGACTTTGCGGCAGGTCGCGGCAGACAGCGCGGCTCAGTCACTGGTAGTGCGGCAACATCCATCTTCCGGGGTGTCGCAATTATCACGGGCGAGGCACCAGCCACAAGTTACAGCGGCGACGGAGGAACCCACGCTCGCGTGCTGCCACTTTGGGGTTCACCGTTTGGGCCCGCCAGCCAAGAAATCGGCGTGCAGCTCAGTCGGGCGCTCCAGACAGTTTCGGAAAACTACGGAAGTGCCGGCAGAGTTTTTATAAATTATTTGATTGACAACGATGCAAGTTGGTCGCAATGGAAATGTGAGTTCAACCAGTATCTCACACGATTTCAGGATCTGGCTGCCGACAATCCGATCGCGCAGAGGATGGCTCCAAAGTGCGCTGTCATCTGCTTGGCAGCCCACCTTGTGCATGAGGCTCTCGACCTGCCCTGGGCTTATGCTGACCCTGTCACGCCGCTCTGGGATACGCTCACTGCAGAAAGCTGCCTGGGGGACCGAGCAACGTCAGCAATGAGGTCGCTTCATGAGTGGACGGTCGCCAACCAGCTTAGGTTTTGTAGGGATCGGTCGACGTCGCTTCCTCAGGGTCAGAATGCACCACCGATGTCGGTGATCGATGCACTCGGCCTTTGGCCTGGACTACGGCGAACAAGACCCTATAAGAATGCCGCCGTCAGGTGGTACGGATTCTTGCCAGACAAGTTACGCAAGTTCCTCAATGACGCTGGCTATGAAGCTGATGCGATCATCCGTACTTGGCAGGACAGGGGATGGATCCTGCGCGACACAAGCAGCGGTAAGTTCAGGCTGCGAGGACAGATGAATGGCTCGACTCCTTGGCTCATTGCCATCCCCCAGCCTGTGCTCGAGGGCACCGAGGAGGAAACACGGCCCTGCCAGGCAGAGTAATCGTTGTCCTTAGCCACCCGGCTGGGTAACGTCTACCTGCTTACAGTGACCTTTGCTTTCCCCTAGGGGGGACGGTGGGGGAAAGCTCAGACAATTAATAGACCGAGCGATATAGCTTCTATATTCCATTTTTCCTTTTTTCCCTCATTCCTCTTTCATCAGCAGTTCTCTGAGTCTTTTTCTCAAGCCACCACTCACAAAAAAAACGGTATGTCGTCGTGGGTGGGGGTGCGAGAGAGGGGAAAAGGGGAAAAAAGCCTTCCAACAGTCAGATACTCCTCCTCAACCACCCAACCATATTTCAACCTTTCCTAAGAAAGAAGCAATGCAATGTCCCTACTATTCACCACAAATGCCGTAAAGAACCAGTCCCTCTACCTTGCATTGAAGCAACTTGACGCGTGCGTGGGAGTAACGCATCAAGGCGAGAGCCGGCAGACACATCTGGTCCCGAACCATTCCTCAACGCCAGGCAGGCGAGGAGGTAGCGCCATGCAACGAATGACAGATGTTCATGGTGAACAGTACCAGATCAACTGCCCTTTTTGTGGCGACCGGCGACAACGTTGCAACGTAAGCTATTTGTACGGAGTGTTTGATCCAGCCACGAAGTCTCCTCGGCGACACTTGTTCCATTGCTTTAACGAAAACTGCCATCAGGACCGTCACAATTGGGAGCTGCTCTGGTCGAATCTGACAAAAGCAGGCTACGCGCCGAGTGATTCGCCTACCTGTGGTCGACTCCTTGGCACCAATCCACTAGGAGCCCCTGATCCAGCGCTCCCGACTGGTTATACACCACTTCGCTACCTCCAAGATTCTCACCCCGCACAGGCTTATCTTCTGCAGCGTGGTTTCGATCCCATCCCAACTTCACTGCGCTGGCAACTCGGCTTCTGCGAAGGCAACAAGGGAACTAGGCCTCACTTTCGGGACGCTCGCCTCATTGTGCCACTAGTTGGGGGCTTGCAAGGGGATAGGTTCCTCGGCTGGCAGGCTCGCTCGCTCGAACAGACGCCTCTCGCACCGAAGTACTTCTTATCGAGCGGACTGCGAAAAACGGCAATCCTTTACAATCTGTCACGTGCCGCTCAGTGCAATGGCCCGCTGGTCATTTGTGAGGGAGTCTTCGATTGTATGCGTGTTGGCGAAAACGCGATAAGTCTGCTTGGCTGTACAATCTCGCCGACCCAAGCCAATTTGCTGCGGCGGTACGCGAAAGGCAAAGATGTCGTCATCCTGCTCGATCGCGACGCGGAGGAAAAAGCAAGGGCAATTGCTTGGACGTTGCGAAAGCTGTCAGCAGACACCTTCGGTAAGATCGCTGTAGCCCGTTTGCCCGAACACCGCAGTGATCCCGGAGAGTCAACAAAGGAAGAGGTTTGGCACTCCATCGATGCTGTGCTAGGCAACGAATGGTTTCCTCCGCCAAAATCAAAGTACCGTATAGTCGATGGCACAAAAAACTATCGGCAGAAGTTTGCGACAATGGCGATGGGCTCCAAAGTTAGCCTGAGCTATCGGACCAATAGTCCCAGCGGTGTTTGCCAAGTTGCCACACCACCTCTGCTCATGGCAGTCAGCGGTATTAATCAACAAATCCATGTTGTCTACAACGCGGCGGCGATGTTCTTGAAGCGATTAAATGGCAAGCAACGTCTCTATGAGGATGCCCTGCAGTCGAAGTGTGTTGAACTGGACTACGATCTGCCACCCACGGACGATTTTCATGATCTAGCCACTGCATACAGGCTGCTTGAGGTGGCTAGCGAGAACGGTGCCACTTCTACCGACCCTGAAAGCAGAATATCGTCAGTTGCGGTTCCTAGGCTCGACGGTTCACTTGATGAGTTTAACTCCGCCATAGGGGAAGGACGTCTCGAGGAACAGATGGAGTCCGTGCTGCCAAAGTTAAAGCAGACCGGTCAGCTTGATTGCTACAGGCTTGTCGAACTTCCCTGTTTGCAGCCCATCGCCAGCATGACGCAAAATGGTCTGCGGGTAGATCGCCAGTATTTGGCGAGCTATAAAAAAACTCCTCACGCCAAGCTGGCGGCAGAACTTACGCGCCACATCGATCAGGCCGCCGGCAAGATTTTTCCCAAGCTCAATCCCAATGGCACAGTGACTGGCCGGATCACTTGTACTAGTCCGAGTTTGCAGTCCGTTCCTAAAGAAATGCGAAAGTGCTTCGTCGCCTCACCTGGAAAGGTACTACTTAACGCCGACTACTGCGAATTCGAAATACGCGTCCTAGCGGAACGAACGAAATGCCCGGTGCTCGCCCGTGCGTTAAGTTCCGTACATGGTGTTCACTGCCTGATCGCTGCCGCTCTCTATGGAATCGCCCCTAGCGATGTTAGCAGCGGACAACGGGCAGTCGGCAAGGAGGTTGTCTTTTCCGTGCTCAACGGGATGACGGCAGTGGGACTGGCCAAAAAGCTTGGCTGCACGAAAGGGAAGGCAGAGCGATTTATCGATTCCTTTTTCAAGAACTTTCCAACCGTTGCCGAATGGAGGTCTTCGGTCGTCAATCAGGCGAAATGCGATGCCTTCGCATGCTCACAGTTTGGACGTCGGCGGGCATTAACAGATTTGTCGTCAGCGGACCCTATGCTGTGCGCGAGGGCTGAACGCTCGGCTGTCAGCATGGCCATACAAGGTACTGCCGCGGATTTGTTCAAGATTGCCCTGGCAAGGGTCTATGCGGCTCTGCCCGAAGACGCTCAGCTGCTTCTGCCAGTGCATGATGCCATCCTTGTGGAGGCACCTGTTGAGCTAAGGGAGCAAGTAACTGAGTCAATAAAGGCGAGCATGGAAGCAGCCATGCCAAAGTTTGAAACACCGCTTGCCGTGAAGGTAAAGTCGGGGAATTCCTGGTTGGAGTGCAGCTAAGAAGTTCTCGATTGGCTTGGCGGGAAATGCTCGTGAGATTCTTCTGACGTCAGAACAATCTTCCCAGCAGACCCCCACCAGCTACCAAAACCAAAGCGACACGATGATACATGAAATATCCGCAAGAATGTTGGTGCGAAGTAAGGTACACGACCGCCAGGTTGGTCGAAACCGACAAGGACGTCGGCTATCTAACCATGCACATTCCGCCACTCTGGCTAGGCGCGAGTGGCAGCAGTACCACTCAGAGCGTGTCGCAACCGATTCGAAAACGAAGTTTTTTTCACAATCTCAGTTAGGAGCAAATGGATGTCTTTAATTACACCGCCGTTTAAAACTAAGAAGGCCGCCAAGGAGGCCGGATATCGCACTACTCAAAAGTGGCATTCTTCTCACCAGGGGCGCAAAACACCGAAGCGTGGAGCTACCCCAGTGCTTGTCAAAGGCGAAGAGTTTTATCGCGAGCAAGACTGCGAGGAAATTCTCTCCGCAAGGTCGGCGAAGAAAAGAGATATGCGAGTCTGTAAGAATGCGATTCCGGTCATGCAGAGAAGAGGGCAATACTGTACTTACGACCTCTTTCGCATCTCGGACTGCCAGCCGAAGCAGAAACGGCAGGAAATCCCGCCCGTGGACATCGACCTACTTAAAGCAATTCTTGCGGTCAATCGAGCTGCCAAAAGATACCGTGACAGTTCACAGAGTCATTATCACAATAACCAGCACGGTTTTGCGGGCAGCGACAGCGATAAGAAAAGGCATCTCTATTACCTCAAGGACCGTGGCATCATTGCCGCTTACCTTGAAGGCCGACTCAAGTTTGAGGGCCTTCACGGCGGGCTCGCCATTTATCGTGGGGAGAAATACTTCTTTCACTCAACCCTGATTCCGATTGCCGAGCAAGTAGACTCCGGACAGTGTCAAGTCGAGTACTTTTTCAAAGAATCGCAGCCGAAAGAGGCAAGTGAGGCTAGACTGAAGGACGCTGAACACACCTTGAGCTCCCTCGATGTCACTGAGGAAGGTTTCGATCGATTGGAACCGCCTAATTTTTCGAAGCCGAGCAACGACGGTGTGAACTTGAGAATGGTTGACGAAGTTGACTGCTTCGATGAGGAAGAGGACAGTGGTTTTTAGTCCGTACGGCAAGTATTCCCGAAGCAGTGAATCCCGCACTTGTTAGGAGTGATCCCAGAAGTAAGGGGCAGTTGTCGAGTGAACGATAATAGCCCCCGACACGTTCCTAGCATCTCGACTCATCTGCCAAAATTGTTCTGACGTCCGTGTTATATAACTTGAGTCCGCAGTATCAGCAGCGAAACGGCTGGGCTGCGGATTCTAACCTTTTTATAGCAGCATCAACCAAGCCCCCTGGCTTATTCCCTACACGGCACATCGGCGGAAACGTTGCGTTGCGATCGGCTTAGCTCCACAACCAAATAAGGATCCGCGTCAGTATGGGTTTTCTCAGCCGTTTCTTTGGAAAAGAGTCGAAGCCATCGAAGGAGCACTTTGCCAAAGTCGTCATGGAGCGACTGAGGGCAGCTGGCGAGACGGGGGCCTTGGATTACGACCCCGAGAACTTCCGAATCAATCATGACAGCCTCGTCATGAACCTGGGCAATGCTTTCGCTGACTATTGTCGCTGCGAGGAGTCCGACCGGGAAGAAATATTAGACCAGTATTTATCGGCTTGGATTACTTCCAGGCTGGAGGCCCCCGAAGAGTTCGAGGATGCTCGACCCGATCTCTACCCTGTTCTCCGCTGCCGTTCTTACTTCGAAGTCGAAATGCCGCTGAGTTCGCAATCGGCGGAACCGATTGACCTGCCCTACGAGATTATCGGGGAACACCTGGCCGTAGGGCTCGTTTATGACTTACCCCAATCGATGATGAGTGTCTCGTCGGATCTCCTGGAAACCTGGGGGGTGACTTTCTACGAGGCTATGGAAGTCGCCAAGGCGAACTTGGCCGCATCGACTGAGGGCTACGCGAAGATAGGCGAGCTTTATGCCGTGGCCAACGGAGATGCCTATGATGCGACACGTATCTTACTGGCGGACCTTATCGAAAGCTTTGAAGTAGACGGCGATCGGATTGCCATGGTCCCGAACCGCCATACGCTACTCGTCGCTGGAAGCAATGACATTGATAGCTTAGAGACAATGCTTGATATTGTCGAGAAAGAGTTGGACCACGAGCGCTACATTACCGGAGTAGCGTTTCGTTTATGTGATGGCAACTGGGAGCCCTGGCTTCCGCCGGCGGGACATACCCTGAAGGACCCATTCAGCCTACTGCATACCCAGTCAGTTGGTCGCAACTACCACAATCAGAAGCAACTGCTCGACATGCAGCACGAGAAAGCAGGCACTGATATTTTTGTGGCCTCATACTCAGCAATCGAAGAGGAGTCGACTGGAAGACTGCAAACCTATACGACCTGGTCGAGGGACGTACCGACTCTGCTACCAAAGACCGATCTGCTGATCCTGATGGCTATGAACTCCGCTGGAACCGATGTGGAGCTTGTCGCGAGTGGTACGTGGAAAGAGGTTGAGAGAATCGCTGGTCACCTCCTCGAGAAAACAGAACACTATCCAGAGCGATTCTTTGTCGAGAGTTTCCCCACAGAGGAAGAGCTCTCCGAGATTGGTAAATTGGACTTGGGCTAGAAACCCAGGCTCAGCGATGCTGTGAGAGTCTGGCGGATTGCCCCCATATGAGTTTCTGATCCCACTCGCAGACGTTTGCCATTAATACTGGGAACCCTAGTTCTCGTTACGCTTGCTGCGAGGCTTCGCCGACACGGCGATCTCGTTCTTTGTCGGCATACCGGTCTTGATCCATTCGACCACCAGCTTGAACGGTCCGGCTTGCTTGTCGGCAAGCATCAGGCCGATGCCGGTTACTTCCGGCGGTTTCACTTTTTCTGCTGTTTCGACCTCTCGCCCGAACCAAGTGGCGACGAACTTATCCAGCGGCAACTCGACTTCGAGCCACTTATCTTTCACCGTCTTAAACTCGGAGCGGTAAGAATAAGCAATCTTCCGCGTGGGAACATACAACTGAAGTAGATAGGTCCTCCCGTCACCCCTCACCCGTAACACGATCGAGTCACCATCCTTCAGTTTGAGCTTACTAGACCTAGCCCGCACTGAAGCGAATCCTCCATTGTTTTCCAATGAGAGCGAGCCGGTGAACTCTAGCTGGCCACGCTTGGCTATCGCGAAATCACCTTCGGACAGGCCGCCCATCACACCGTCGTTGACGGCTTGCCAAAACTTGGCGGCATTGGGATTGGAAAAGTCGAACAGAGTCCGCATCGGCTGCTTTTCAGTCGCTACAGCACTGTTGAGACAAAGAAGTACGGCAAGTACTGTGGAACCAGTCATCGAGGAGTCGCTTTCGTTAAGCGAGAGGAAAAGTGGCAGCTGTAATTCAGCAACAAGGCTGGTGGAGGCGAAACCGTGCCCGAACCTGTGACTTAACTTGTTGCCCGGCGGTCCTTGCGGTACTCGTGTCAACCGCTGTCAGCTGGCACCCCAATCAAACGGCTCAGCAGCGTGATCTTGAGCAAACTCATAAGCCTGCCGGAGTGCTTCGTACTCACTCTCAGCTCGCCGCTCCAAAATGAGGCCGTCACGCTCTAGGGTACACGCCCAGCCTGTGCGAGCCCGATGCACGATGACCGAGAAGCCCTGCTGTTCAATCAGTTCCTTGTAGTCCATGTCTAGAGCTTAGCGGCATACAATGGCGGCAGATGGAATCGAGCTATCTTGTGGCCTGCGCAGAAAACCCTCATCAAGAGCTACCACCGCTTTAAGCGACGAAGAGACTCGGATTCGACTGGAACCCTTGGAAGTTCCCACCACCCAAGCACAGCACCATAGAAGGCAAGCCCTGTGAAAACGAACAGGCAAACGAGAACTGCCCTCATTGTCAGGAACGAACGATCCCTTTCCCCATAGACACGACGCTTCTTTCGTTTCATTTATCCGCCGGCTCCAAGCACTCCGGCCCTTCGTTACCTACTTTGTTGACGAAGGTACTGACGGCTTGCGTTACCAACCGATCCGCCGGCGTCGGCTTTAGCAATGAAAGTAGATGCTCCCGGTCCTCAAACTCGGGGTCTAGCCATACAGCGTTGTTCGCAGGGTCGGGGTCAGCGATACACGGCATCCGATGATGCAACCAGTCGATACCAGGGCTGGCATCCGTCGTGATAACTGTGCACGTTGTCAGGGCATCGCGTTGCTCCCACAGCCCGTAGAAGAGAAACGGTTGTTCGTCAGCACGTGTCACGTAGTGTGGCTGCTTGTTTCCCTTCGGGCCTGTCCACTCATAGTAACCAAGGGCAGGAATCAAGCATCGCTTCCGTTTGAACGCACTGCGGAAGGTAGGCTTCGTGGCCACCGTCTCACTGCGTGCGTTGAAAGTGGCGTAGGCTAACTTCTCATCCTTGGCCCATCCCGGAAGCAGCCCCCAGCGCGCGGAGAAGGCGTCGGCAAGGTCTTCGAGCTTTCGCAGCGTGAAGACCTGTTGCTGCGGTCCAATGTTGAACCGCTCCCCCAGCCCCGGTATCCCAGCGCTGGAGAAGCCGCCACCCAGGAACGCATCGTAGAAGTCGATGAGCTGGGCGAAGCCCTGTTGGTGGAAGCGTCCGCACATGGTGTTATCATGGCATGGGTCGGATGCCACTGCAAACACAATAGCCTTCGCAAATGACCAGCCTGTCATCACCACCGCAGCGTGAGGTTGCCGCTCTAGTTCTTCAGGGCAATCCCAAGTACTACGACATGGATGCCTACTTCTCTCGGCAGACTTTCGTGTATTGGAATTGCCCAAAGTTCGCTGATCAGGCAACCGTCGGACTGCCGGTACTGTTCAAACGTAGTGGATCAGACAGCGGTATCGTAGCCGTGGGGGCTGTCGAGGAAGTTCCGAAACCTATCGATCAATTGAATCACCCAGAGATGTTAGGTGGGGACTTGTGGAGTGGCGAAGCTGCCGATGCCAGCTTGAAGGTCGGAGTTCGGCTCGATGACGTCAGGCTGAGCGTCGATAACGGCATGCTTCCTTGGTCTGAATTAAAACAGATTACTAGCCTGACAGACCATCCCTTGGTGAAAACGCGTCTAGGGACAGTTTTTCGGTTGAGTGATACGCAAGCCCTTGATGTACTTCGCCTATGGGGAGCGGATTACTCGCTGCTCGCACCCAATGCCCCCACTGCATCCGAAGGCACACGTTATCTGGCGACTCACCGCCGAATCGAACGCGACCAGGGAATCGTCCTCGCGAAGAAAAACTGCATTCGAAAGGAGAAAGGCTTCTTAGCCTGTGAAGTTTGTGGTTTCCGCTACGACCAAAGCTATCCTAAAGAGTTGGCTTACGGTTTTATTGAAGCCCACCACATAAAGCCATTATCCGAACTCAGAAACCCTACCATTACGACGATGGACGATTTGATTCTAGTCTGCGCTAACTGCCATCGGATGATTCACCGTACGAAAGATGCAGAGAAGAATCTTGAGTTACTGAGCCGTCACTTTAGTAACGTAGACTAGTTCACTGTTCATTTTGCCAATGATTCCCACCACCTTAGCAGCGATTGGCCTACTGACCGTAGCGTGTTTCACGGGTTACCTTGCGTGGACCGGCAGGCCGCTGGACGAAGTTACACCCGACCAGGCGTCTCGTTGGGCCCTGCGAATCACCAACGTGGTGAATGTAGTCGCAATCGGTTTGGCCGTTTGGTACTTCGTTGAACCCACGAGGATCTTGGGCTTCAACCAACTAACATGGTTGGTTGTGCTTTCCATAGGCTATGTTCTGGCGTATGTGGTGTTCGCTGTGAGAGGATAGAAAGTTCCCTGACACTCGCTAGTTGGAGAAGTGCGCTGCTAACATGGCGTTGCAGCATGCTACAAACGACCGTTGTCGAGCATTTTCACAGAATTATCCGGCCGCACCTACCTTAGAGAACCATTTCGTTTCGCCTTTTCGCCGATACCGCCTTCTTCGAGCAACGTTTCTTGGTATTGCGTGCTACAAACCATCAGAATCCTACCCTCGTGGCAGTTCGTTTTTACTCTGCTTGGGTGGAGCATGCCCTACACAGGCGGCCTAACCTGAGCTCTGCCACGCGTGGTCACTATTCCTGCCCAGAATCAGTCGAGGACGAGCGCTGCTGATCCAGAACTTAACGAGTCGGACCTTACACAAAGTCGTAGCTACAGCACTGCGTAACATGGGGCTAGGGTGGCACGTCTTCGTTTCTGCGTTTTAGGCACTAAGCGAGATTAACGTTTAGGTACTCTAGCCACACTCGAGTAGAGAGCTGCAAGTATCAGCCCCCCAACTAACGCTGACGGCTCGGGAATAGCTGCCAAATTCGATATCTCACTCTCTAGTAGAAGCCGATCGTAAATCCGAATGTCATCCAACAGACCGTTCAGGGAATCGTTGTGGTTACTCGGATCCCCTTGGTGCCCAAACACCCAGTTGCCGCTCGGCAATGCGTCATTGAATGTTCCGCTGACTACTTCGGATCCGTTGCGATACACCGCAGCCATTCCAGCGGCGCGATCGTACGTGACCGCGTAATGCTCCCACTCATTTAGTACTGGTGGAATACGATCTTGCACGGTGACGGCCCCGTGGTCGTAGTAGAAGCCAACACCGAAGTTGTCTTCATTACCGATGACCAGCCAGTGGTGGAGGCCGTCAGATGGGCCGACAAGTCGAGGATTAATTCCCTCCGGTGCTCTTACTTTTAACCAAAACGCTATTGTGTACTGGTCGTGTGCGATAGGTGCGTCAGTGAAGACAGCATTGTCCGCATCACCAAAATCTAGGGCACGACCGATCTTGCCTGGCACCCAGCGTCTTTCGGCTATCCCCCAATTGAACAGCGTGCCGTTGTTTCCAGCTACGGAGTCTGTGGCAATATTGCCTGTTGCTTCATCTAACTTCCAGTGGTGAACGGGGCCCGAAAGGCTGGTGATTGCTGCAGTTGGAGCCGGAGTGCAAAACGCAGCCGCAAACATGACTGCCACGACTAACAGGCTTGAGGATCTCATTAGTCAACCTCCTGGCGGTTTGGGAGAGAGATAAGCACAGTGCCATCGGTACACCGACAGCTCAGTGCCACCGAACAGTGACCGATGTTATCATGGTGCTTTGGTTAGATCACGCAATTTCCGCTGCTCCAAGCGCATCTCCATGCCCCAACGCCAAATCCGAATAGCCTTAGCGGCCCTACTACTCCTGACAACGCTCACGCCGCGCGCTGGTGCTTGGTCTGCCTCAGGCCACCACATCATCGCACTAATCGCCTTCGATCTCCTCGACGAAGGCGACCAGCAGAAGCTCCTGGACATCCTCACAGAACATCCTCGCTATGCTGAGGACTTCACACCGTCACCGAAGGTGGCCAACGCCACACGCTGGCGAGTCGGGACTGCCGGCTACTGGCCGGATATTGCCCGCAAGACCAAGTACGATCGACCAACTTGGCACTATCAACTGGCGTCAACTCTGACAATCGGCGACGAATCCAAGCTAGAAGTGCCTGACGACCCAGGTCCGCTGCCGGACAACGCTACACTCAAGACTCAGAAGCTACACATTGCCCAAGCGATTGAACTTTGTCGCAAGGTACTTGGTAGTAAACACAGCAGCGGCGGCGATCGTGCTTTGGCACTGTGTTGGCTTGGTCACTTAGTGGGCGACTCTCACCAACCTTGTCACGCTGGCAGCCTCTACGCGGCTGGTATCTTCCCAAAGGGGGATCGTGGTGCCAACTCGATTCCCACCAAGCAGAGCCGCAATATGCACGCGCTGTGGGATGGTCTGCTAGGTGATCGTTACGACGAGGCACCCGTCCGTCGTCGCTACGTGGACATCGTGCAAGACAAACGACTCCAGAGATTCGCCAACAAAGCGATGGGCAAGGAAGACGCCCTTAATCCTCTTGTGTGGCTTGAAGAGAGTCGCAACGCGAGTAAGCAGTTCGTCTACACGAACGAAGTGCTTACGCCAATCCGACCGGCTGCCGCCGGCGAACTCGTCACCATGCCCCAGCTGTATCTGACGGATCTGTATCTTGAGAACGCTGGCAACGTCGCGAGGATCCGAGCCATTCAGGCTGGCCATCGTCTGGCTGCCATTTGGCGTGAGGGACTGACAGCTGACGGGGACTTTAGGCAGGCTGTCGATCAGTCCCGCAGCAATCCCGAAGGGCTAACTCACTGGCTCAACACGCGAACCGGCTCACGTCACAACTCTACTTGCAAGAACTATGAGAACACGTCACGGGGGCGGTTCTGTGGGCTGGATGAGGGGCGGGCCTGTGGGTTATGCGGCGGATAGCTGAGCTGTGTTGCGTATTGGGTTGATATTGATAAGTGTAAGAGATTGCGAGAGCCGTCGAACCCTTTATGACCTCGACGGCTGGTCACATCAGTATTGCCCCTGGCATACGCGGCTCGCGCTACCGATCGCGCAATTACGGTTCACGCTTGATCGCTGCGAAGAGAGCTTCTCCCAGCCCCTCTGAGTTCAGCAACCCAAAAAGCCTTGCGCAGATACCCCATTGTCAGCCGGCGACCTTCAGAAAGTGGCTAGGTTCCGGTCCTCTGCGAAGAGGCTCACTCGGTCTGCGAAACTTAGAAGTCAAAGTGAAACGCGCCAATAGGACCTTGGGGGACGTTCACTAGGCGGATCAGCAATAAGTGTATGAGTTTTTGGTGTCGGGCCAGAAGCTCACTCTCAGCCCGAGACTTCACGAGCTATTCGGGGGATAGAGATAGCAAATCAGAGCACTGATCCTGCAGCCGAGGCTTCTCGCAGTTTGGGAAGAACTCGGTCACCGCAGTGGGAACAGTTGTAGAAGTCTTGATCGCGATCCTAACGGCCATTGTAGGCGCGACGGCCCCAAAGCCTTTGCGCTACTTTGAGCCGTGGCTGCGGCCGCTTAGAGCACTTCTAAGGCGTGGTAGGCGATGAAGGAACGCTCAATTGAGGACGTGAATCTTCACACGATCGTTTTTCATGTAAACCTTCGCCACACGGTGCCACACAACGCAACACCATGCAACGGTTTGCGTGACTAACACCGCGTAGGACCAGCACGAGAAACGGACTTTTTGCAACTTAGTTCTGACGTCCGTGTCATCTTGAACAACAACAACCGAGTACTCCCTCCAGGACCGCTTCTATTTCGGCTGCGGCTGGGACGGAGGGACGCAGCAAGACCTCTCCGCCTGGCAGGAAGTTCAGCCGTAAAGAGAGTCCTATTCTCGGATGTAGATGCTTGTCCGGTGGTTGGGGAAGCAAAGTTCCGTGTCGGATCCCTAGTAGCAATTGTTCGCGGCTGGACTGCGGGCACGTCTCAAAACTACCGAGTCTTCGGTGTAGTCACCAAACACAACGGCACTCCTTGGACAGAGCGTGTTCTCCGCACCGTTTTTGCTCCGAAATAGTCACTTGCCGGTCTACAAATAGTCGAAAGCGGCGCGAAGATCGCCGCAAAAGTAGTAAAAAACACGGTGAGTCGGCTCTGAGGGAACCGATGGAGCCACGCTTCCGCGTGCAGTAGTCCGGCTAACAACACCGATTGGGTCTGCTAAAACAGTGTTTTTAGCCGATTACCCCCCCCCCTCAGAGGGTTTGTGAGTCGAGCGAAAGACTCGCCAAATCTCGTCTGGCGGGTCAAAAACTGAAGAACTAACGACGTTCTTGCTTCCCTGATATCGCCAAAAACTCGCTAAGACACTGGAAAAGTCGTTGTTTCGGCCAAAAAACGAGTTGTGTCGTTCAAAGGCAAAGCCACTCTGGATAGTTAGCTACGGTTTATCAGGCGGTCTGCTGCTACCGAACCTAAGTAAAACGTCTCGGACTGGCACAAGCCAATCGCGCTTCTTGCCACGCTAAAATGCGATAATTTCGCCCGATGCGTTCCCTTTCTCGATCAGTTTCCATGCCGTCCCAGATGATCCCCAAAATGGGTACGTGGTACGCGAACCCTTCTATTTCGTTCAACCCACGTTTGCCCCTCCCCACTGACAGGGACTACATCCTCCGAGAGCCTGGCCATAGAAAAGCTTCCGCAGAATATCGATGACCTGGCTGGTCTTGACCGGTGATAGCGAAGATTCACCAATCGCAAAGAGGTTGCCTAGGCACTTAGAGCTGCCCAGCTGAATCACCACGTTGCCCCCTGGAACATAGCTAATCTTTGGATGACGGCAGTCTAGTTCTACGTGCTTGATTCTGGAGGAGTTGGAATCGCTGGTTAGACCTGACGATCCATCTGCCTACGGACTTCCCGTCTTCGGACATCGTGTCCCTGGCAGCCGCAAGACTCTTCTGACGTCCAAAGAATCGTTGGGGGACTGCTGCTTAGAGGGCGATCCTAAGGTCCAAAAACTCCGGTGTGGGACCGACGCTATCTAGATTTTGAGCGTCGAAAAGATCCCCCCCACGGCGACTGGCTTCCAGCAGGCTTCTGGATTATCGTTATCGGTAGTCCTAGATCGAACTAGTTTATAGGAGTCATTAGCGACCTAGTTTCCCGATTACCTAGAAGACAACTTGAATTGACGCGTGTGCGTCAAGTTCTGCTTCTCGACGAACTGCAACATTGAGCCGTCAGGCTCCCTATCAGCAGAGGCAGTACTTGGACCGCGCTCCCGAAAGGGGGCGTCGGGCCTTGTGCTGTTCTGCTGTGCCCTGTTGCAGGGGCGTCGAGAGCGCCTTGGTTTCGACGTCCCTGTTTTCGTGCGCGGTGAGTAATGCTATTTCGAGAAACTACTAGGCCCTTCCAAATAAGAGGGGGGCATTGATGACTAGCCATTCATTTGAAGCTCCTGGTCTGAAGACAAAGACTTCCCACCTGGGCAAGAACTGCCTTGGCACCTTATGGGAGGTGGCCGACTCCAGCATCTCAGGTAATCAAACCGATGTACCTCGCATTGCACAGGTGCTCTCGCTCGCTGAGCTGCCCGAAGACCGAAGGGAGCGGGTCGTTGCCGACTTCTGGCGGCGGGCGGAATACCTGCTGCAGAATCCGCTTCCTAACGTCTCTCCCCTATTGAAATCCACCGAAACCGATACTGGTGAGCCCTTGGTCTCAACCTTGCGACCAGCCCACAGTGGCTGGCTTACCGATGAGTTACAGGACTACGCTCCCCACCCGCTGCTCCAGCAGTCACCACAGAACCTCGACCGCTGCATTGACCAGCTGCTTACCGGATTAGCTGCCCTCCACGGCGCGGGGCTCGCCTATGGCGATCTGACGATTGACGATCTGTGCGTCGATGTTGATGAACATGGCAACTTTCAGCGGCTGTGGATCACCAGTGTGGAATTCGGTGGTGTTGCTCACGAATCAGGAAACGCCCTGATTCGTCCCCACGCCAGCGGAGCGCTTCCTCCCGAAGCGGATGGTTCGACTGCTACGCCTTCTCCGCGGGCGGATCTCTATGCGGTGGGCGTGATACTCTGCCAACTGGTCAGAGGAAGGCAGGCGATGGAGTCTTCTGCTGAAGCTCAGAAAGAGTCGTTGCAGAGTCCAGTTGGCAAGCTGATCCCACAACTTATCGCAACCAGACCCCAAGACCGCCCGGCAGATGCCGGAGAGGCCTTGGAAATTCTTCGACGTTTGCGAACGCAATCGTTACGCAAAGGTTGGCAGATGGCAGCCCTTGTCCTGGGGCTCGCCCTGGTCACCGCTGCCGGTTGGGCTTGGCTTTCAGGGCGGTCCTACAAACTTCAGCTCGCACAGTTGACAAACGAGTATACCGAGCCGCAGACGGATTTAGAACCTCAGCAGAAAATGCCTCAGCCAAGTGGCGAGCATGACAGCTTGCCTAGTCGTAATTGGGACTCAAAGTTCCGCAAGGAAAACAAGTACACCATTCAAATCGACAGCATCGAGGTCCCGAAGGAGGACGTGATAATGAATCTCTACGTTGGAAAGGAGCACATCGAGTGGAAGGGCAAGAAAAGCAAACTGAGAGGCGAGCGATTCGAATTTTCATGGAAATCTGGGCAATCAATCCAGGTGCTTCTTGAGCAAGATGACAACACATACAACCCAAACCTGATCGACGAAACCTTCACAGGTCCTCACGCACTGTGGGATCTTCACAAGGCAGGCTGGAAGATCGAGCAGGGAGATAGCTCAATTGAGTTGCGTGTCCTCGATTGCCCAGGTCCTAGTCGCGATTCTTTCAAGGGACTTTACAATCCTGGATCGCCCGCCGACTGATTAATCCTCGAAACTCTTCACCCGCTCTTCATCTTCAATCGGAGCCAAACCTATGAGCCAAGAGACTTCCCCATTATGGAAATCCGCGATCATCCCGGTCTGTGGGCTTCTCCTATTCGCAGCCATCCTATGGGCCGCCTTCTCAGGCGGAGGCGAAAAACAAGAAGTAGACCGCCCGGAGCTCCCGGATCTGTCACCAGCCGCAGCGGAGCGACGAGCCCAAGCTATCGAGCTACAAAGCGATGGGCAGTGGTGCGAAGCACGCGACCAATGGAGGAAGTTTCGAGAGTCAATCGAAGTAGATAGCTCCTTCTGGCTGCCGGAAATCGACGCGAACCTGAAAATTTGCCAACAGCGGTGCGAGCCGGGCGACGTGGAGATGGCGAAAGTCGGTGAAACAATAGCAGTGGAACCGACCGCGGAGCCGATTTCCACCGAGCCGGATGATCTTCTCAAGTACTATCCCGCTGACAAGCAGGTCCGAGCGATCGGCTTCATGGCCATCACCGGCACCGGCTCCAATGCTGATTGGGGAGTGCTGAGAAGCTCAAGCCATTTCGCCCATGAATCGCAAGCTGTGCTCGTCCAGCGCGTCCTCGAGAACGATGGGGACTTTGTCCATTTCGAGCTTCAGCTCCCGATTCTTTCGCAGAAGCTCTTAGTCTCTGACCAGTCGCTGCACCTCGAATTGCCCACCGGCGAGCTGCTGGACGAATTCTATGTGTTACTCGACAAACGTCTGGCGAGAACGATCCAGTGGGGAATTGC
This sequence comes from Lacipirellulaceae bacterium, assembly GCA_040218535.1. Lineage (NCBI taxonomy): Bacteria > Pseudomonadati > Planctomycetota > Planctomycetia > Pirellulales > Lacipirellulaceae > Lacipirellulaceae bacterium. The sequence continues at coordinate 385,097 of JAVJRG010000008.1, forward strand.
CCCGAAGTATATGGCCATACGGAAGACTGCTGAGATCTTCAACCAACTCGATCCGCAAGCAGAGAGCACCCTGAGTTGGCTCGCGAAACGGCTCAGAGCCGCGGGAGTCGAATTGGACCGAGACCGCGACATGCAGCTCGTCGAAAAGATCGAAACTCTAGCGGGCCACACGTTTGAGCTCATCTACCATCGAGAGTTAGGGATGAAGAGTATTACAACAACCGCTGGTGATGCTCTTCCCCTACAGGAACTGACGAATTTCGCTCGCCGCAGCGGTGTACTCGCCGATTTCATCTTCTCAGAGGTACTCGATAAGGAAGTCGGAGAGACGTTCACCGTCGATGTGGAGCATCTCTCCAGTCTGCTGGGGGTCGGTTACGACGTGGAAGCTCGCGGAGAGTTACAGATGAAGCGGACCGAGGACCAAGGAGATCTGGCGGTGATGTCAGTAATCGGCGGTGAAGTCATCCTGGAAGGGACGGTGGAGGGTACTCAGCGGAAAGGCGTCCTGCGACCCAAGTCAGGAGAGGTGGAATACGATCGGCAGTCGCTGTTTATCAAGTCCGCTTTTGTTGATTGGCACGCCGAGGTTAATTTTGTCTCTGAGGATCACCTGCTCTTCAAAGCGACCGGCGTGAAGAACCTCGATGCCAAGAGCTATTACCGCGGGAAGCTCGTCTCTGACGAGGAGCAGCCGTGAGCGAGGCAGAACTCGACCCGCCACCGCAACAGGTCACCTGCTGCCCGAAGTGCCTCACTGTTCAGCAGCCGCCTTCGCAGAGCCACTGTCGGTGGTGCCGTTTCGAATTGCAGTGGCTGTTAGAGCTGCCGGAGTGCCACGCAGCGCTAGCCCGACTGGCGAAATCCCAAGTTGAGCTTAGCCTGGAAACCCGCTGGCCCGGTGGCGAGGCACATGCTCAGCATCAGGGGCGAGAGCCGCTCCCTTTCAACATCGGCGATCAGCCTCTCCTGGTGCATTGGGACGATCATCCAAGCCGTGTGCGGGTTGAGTTCGGTTCCCAGAGTTGGCCTCTGGAACTACCCGGACGCATTAACCCAAAACAAGGCAAGGAAGTCTTCACCGTGCGGGCCGTGGTGACCCCCGACTTTGACAAGCTGGTTCGGCCCGAACAGTTGTGCGAAGGCCGCTTCTCCCCCAAGCGAATCGAGCCGGGAACTCCGTTTCGAATCGGGCGAGACGATGAGGCAGATCTCACCATCTGCCAGCAGCAAGTCGCGATGCAGCACTGCTTGGTCGTTCGCCATCCACGGCGTTCCGAGGAGTTCTGGGTTATCGATCTCCTGTCTCAGCCGGGGACCTTCGTCAACGGACAGCGGGTCCTCACGCAGCAACTTCAGCACGGCGATTTTCTCCAGGTCGGTACCTATGGTTGGCGGCTGAGTGCTTCGGACGGCTTTCTGTTGCCAGAGAAACCGATTACTGGCGGAGAACTCCTCTGGGACGAAGTCACGGTGCCGCAGCGGCTGGAGAACTTCAGCGAATCGCTATGTCCCGGTGAGTTGACCGCGATCGTCGGTCCCAGCGGCGCTGGTAAGTCAACCTTGGTGAAAACGGTTATCAAGCAAGGGTTGGTGAGTCAGGGGGGCATCAAGTTTGACCAATGTGATACAGACCAAGAGCGTGAGACGTTCCGCCAGCGACTCGGCTATGTGTCTCAGCAGCAGGTGCTCCATCGACAGTTGAAGGTGCGTCAGGCGATTGCGTTCGCCTACCGCTTCCGTAAGGGCCAGCCGCCAGAGGCGTACCGCGTTGATCGAGTGCTCCGATCAGTTGACCTCCCGCCACATCGGTGGACTGCTCCCATCAAGAAGTTAAGTGGTGGAGAACAGAAGCGCGTTCAGGTAGCAGCCCAGTTGATTGTCGAGCCCGCTCTGTTCCTTCTTGACGAACCGACTAGCGGGCTCGATCCTCAGCGGGCCGAATCACTCATTCGCTTGCTGCGGACTCTCTGCTATCGCGGCGGAACGGTGGCCGTGGTAACCCATGATGAACGGAGCGAGTGGTTCGATCGTACGATCACCTTGGAGAAGGGCAAGAAAGGCGGAAGACTCGCTAGTGTTCAGCTCGCTGCTGATGATTCCCGTGACGAAGGGGAACAGGCTTTCGATCAGCAAGTGGACGCCGGGGCTTTGCAGGCCGTTGATAAGGTACCTGACGAAAAACCAAATATCGATAACGAGGCTTACGACAGCGCTGCCGAGCTTTCTCAAAGGCAACTATTACGCACGAATCCAACACCTAGGCAGCTATTTGAGGTCTGTGCGAGCCGCGAGTGGCAATTAATGCGTGGCGACTGGCTGTGGCGGATCGTTTTGCCTTTACTGGTGGTGCCCGGTCTGTTCGCGGTTGCTTTACACCTCGCGGTCCCGGCAACCAACCTGTCGCTGTTGGGGTTTCTCTCGGTGATCTCCACGATTTGGATGGGGGCCAGCCTGGGGCTGCTGGCCATTGTCGATGAGCGACACATTGTTGAGCACGAACGCTTACTCTATCTGAAGATTGCCCCTTATCTGACGGCCAAGACGCTCATCTTGTGGGTCTGCTCGCTCTGGCAAGTCTCGGTATTCTTTGGATTGTTATGCTGCTTAAGAAGAATTACGGAGAGTTCCTTCGATATGCTGAAAAGCCCAAAGAGCTGTCTGGGCTGCCTCATGATCCTGGGCTGTGCGTCCGTTGGCCTTGGGCTCTTGCTGTCGGCCGTTTCGGGACTAAGTCGCCACCGGGCGAATTTTTTATTGCCGTTGGTGATGATTGGGCAGATTGTCTTTAGTGTGCAAGTCGCCGATGGGAATAGCACTTTCCTCGCGGCATATAAGAGATTCTCGCCAATATCTCAAGAGGCAGTGGCTGCTCAAACGACTCCAACAGCGAAGGCTCAAACGACGGAGGCAGCGACGGCTCAAACGACAAGCTGTTCGGCTTGGTTTTCATACCTTACACTCTCCCGCTATGGAGATATAACGCTGCGGAGTTTTGCGTACGTGTCGGAGCCACAAACCGACGCCTGGAAATGGCGGTGGCAGGCGCTCTGCGTATTGCTGATCGCCAGCTTGTTACTCCCTGGGCTCGCTTGGGCTTCGCTTCGTTTGAGGACGCTTGAGTATGATTGAGTGCCTGATGACGTCGCAAGTCAAGCTCGCGGCTTGATGCTCCCGGATATCCATAAGTGCCTCAGCGTGTCGGTCCTGGGCAGGTTAGCGTGTCTAACCATAGCCCTGTCGAACGCTGCCGAGTCGCAGGGTCGAATCCAGATAGTGGTTAAATATTGGGCAGCTGCAATGCGGCCATATAGTCTTCTGGTGCCATTGCATTAAAAGCGACTTCAGCCGGAACCTGAACACTCAAGCTCTTGGCAATCTCTACCCCCAATACGAGTACCGCCCTTGAAAGCTGACTTTGAAAACTGTCGAAGTCATATGTTTTGAGCTTGGCGCCGCCGTGGTGTACACAATTGTGCCGCACTTCATCAAACTCAGACAGCATCGTTTCATCAAAGTGCCAGTTCTCGCTTCGCAGAGCGGGCGGGCTGCCAAGCAACCGGACTAAGACCCGCCACTTTTCCGGCAATGGCTTACGGTCGAGTTCATCCAGCCAGCACTCCAACTGGTCATCTGTCGCCTTTTCTACATCGGACGCTCGCAAAGTTGCCAATTCGATCTTTCGCTTAGCAATGCACTCAATCGCCTTTTCGCGATTGGAAATACTAGCAAGACGAATTAATGAAAGGAGATAGTTTTCCGTCGCATCATGTAGCAACACAGTTGCGGCGACCTTGGCAGATTTATCTATGCTCTCCAACTGTTGCTCGGCTGCCGTCTGGATAACAGCCGCATACTCCGACGGTGCTGTTGAGTCGGGTTTGACAATGCCATGAAACTCGGCTAACTGAAGTGCTTCTTGAAACCGGGACTCGAGCACGGATTGCACACCAGCATAGGTTGCATCCACTGGAAACTGGGCAATGGCCACTGCTTGGCTTTGGGACAGATTGAAGTCGCGGTATGCTAGTGCAATGGCCAACCCAAGTTGGCTGGGTTTAGCATCACGTAGGGGGACGGCCATTGGCGGAACTATCGACATGCCACCATTCCTATATTAGAGCAACCTGAGGGCGGTGCCCACGAACCTCCACTGTAGCAGGGCACAGAATTGGAAGAAATGGTTCGCTAGTTCGCACTGCTGAATCAGCCACTCTTGCGTCACTCGGTATTCTCGACGGTTGCTGCTTCGGGACGCTTCTTCTGTTCATTGTTCCCGGTGGGCTTTGAATCCAAGACTACCGATGGGTCATCTACTTCCTGGGCTGGTTCCGGCTCTTGAGTCGCAAGGCGACCGGCGTAACGCAGGTGGTCCAAACGCTGCAGGAAATCGTCGTACCGTGCTACCGGCTCCGTAACGTCCTCTTCGATTTGATACTCTTGCTTGATTTGATGGACGATCAAGCGGATAGCGTTACTCTCATCCGAACTGTCAAGCACTGCGTCGACCTCCTCAAAGAGCAGCAACACCTGCTCACGACTTGCAGATGTGGAATGGTCGTTTGCGAAAGCACTCTTAAGCCTCTCGATTTTCTGCGACACTCGATCGACCTTTGTATCACGCTCTGCCTGCCTTTGACGTAGTGTCAGTGCGGCGAAAAGAACTCTCATGTTTTGGAGGAATGCGAGTGCGTCTGGGTCCTTATCCTGGTCATTGGCAGAGACGATCCGCCGATTGACAACGGAAAGAACTGCTCGTGCGAAACCCATTTTCTCGATGTGCAAAGGCTCTTCCAGCCCTGCAAGCTCCGCTTCGATGGCCTTGAAAACAGAAGTGTTCTCGTTTAGATGCTTTGAAATTGAATCTGCCGTGATCTCCTGGACAGCATTCTCGTCAACTCCATAAACCTCTGCAAAGTACACAGAGACGGCTTCAACGCATATGGAGAGGGGGACCAAGTCCTCCGTCTCAAGCAGGTGTTGATTGTCCGCAAGGTCGATTTCCTCTAGATCGCCAACTTGAAGAATCAGTTTTGAATCGAGGATTACCTGTTGGCGTGCTCCCCCGCGTCGGAGGTCTTTGACGGCCTTGTTGCCCTCTTTATCGCTGTCAAGAAGCACGATTACAGCTGGTTTTACTATGTCGCGGCCTCTAGCCAGATAGACTATGTAGGGGACATGTGAGGCAGAGCCCGCAGGGACAATCGTGATGTGGTTTAGATCGAGGGTTTCACGTTCTCCTGTACCCTCTGCTCGCAGCAACGCCGCAGCTCCTGCTAAGAGCATCTGATCCGCTGGTCCTTCAACCACCAAATTGCAATTACCGATAAACGTTGTTTCACCTACAAAAGCTCCAAATGCAGACCTCAAAGGTTCGTAGTGATTCTTTGACACGTCGCGAACTACTCTCGTCCCTTCGTCACTAACGCCCTTTTCAAGCACACGAATCCGCTCTGCGTGATTTTTATCTATCAAGAATGGCGAGTGGGTAACATACACGACTTGCACAGGAGGGCGGCTCCCCTCGGGGTGCGCGAAAGCATCAAACAGCTTCAGCAGGTCCTGCTGACCTTGGCTTGATAGGTACGCGTCGGGTTCATCCATAAGTAGGATTTCGGGTGTCCGACCTTCAGGCTGGTAGCCGAGATACTGAATGTAATAGCTCAGAAAGTACTTGAGACCGCTGCTTCTCTCTCCAAACGAGTATTCGGTGCCGGTCCGATCTCTGATCGTGAAGACAAGATCAAACTCGCGAGGTGACACCATCAGATGAAAGTCGCGGTCTTGAACCCACCAGCGGGGGAAGTTCAATGCGACGTCGAGTGCATTATTTATCTCTTGAATAATGCCGTTGACGTATGCGTCTTTCTCATCCCGCAGTGCGTCATACAGCTCGCGTAGAGCCTGCGGGTCGACTTTCGCGATGCCACAGATCAGCTTTCTGGCAAGTTCTAGCTCTTTATTCCGTCGCGTCTCACCCTTTACCTGTTCGTCACTGATGTCGGTAGCCTGCGAAAAGAACTTGAACTTGGCCGCTATGGCAGCAGCAGCTTTGGTTATGGACTCAGCAGATTCAAACCACCCAGCCCCATCGTAAAGACCTTCGGCGAGCTGGAATCTTCTGCGTCGTCCGACTTGGTCGAGCTTGTGCGGGTTGTCCAAACCTGCCAAGAAGCGAATCGGCACATTCTCGGGAAGGCCAATGTCGGCATCGATACGAAACGTGGCCGGAAACAGTGCTTGAAGTTTCGCGGGTTCCTTGACTTCGCACTTAACGAAGCCATCTCCATCCGGAATGAAGACTTCGAAACTACTTCGTTCATTTCGAAAAACAATGAACTGCTTCACTTTGTGGGCCGATCGTGGCAGTTCACAAGCCTCCGCTAGCGATTTTGCGTCTTCCTCGTCCAAGTCAGTCCATTCAAGTCCGAAATCAGGCCACCGCATCTTGTCCCGCTCGACAGCAAAGAACTGCGAGTACCGACAGAAGTCGGAACGTTCTATGCCTTCACCTGTGATGCCTTTTTCGATTGCAGAAAGAAGGTGCGACTTCCCAGATTCGTTCGCACCGACAATGGTGGTTACATGAGGGTCGAGTGACACAGCAACGTACGGATACCACAGCGACCCGCCTCCTAAACCTTCCCAATCACGACGCTTGGCTGAAGGATGGAACTTCCGTAGATAGTCGTAGTTGAACGACTTGTAGAAGCGAACGAAAACTGTTTTCAGGATCATGACCTACCCAACTCAGATGGCGATCTAGGGGCAATGCGTAGATTATAGGGCCCAATGGTCGGCTGCACGAGTAGGGCTCTCAGAGCAACTGGGAGGAAGCACTGTAAAATCAGCTTCCCTCAGGGCAATGAGTTGCGTTCAATCACTTGTTCCATGGTGACTAGTCCCTTTTTGCCGTTTGTGTAGAGGATGGGACGCCGGAGAGTTGAATTCAATGAGTCGACGACTAAGACGAGTGTTTCCCCGTAATGCTTTTCCCCAAAGACCTCGGAGAAGAGCACTGGGTTATTTCAGCTATTCCTCGGATTCCTGGGCAGCGTAAATGAAGAGCGCACCAATACAGATGCCGACGGGTCGCCTCGAAACCTACCCAGGACGTAAACGCCGGACGTACCTACAAGTAGGTACTTCGGATGTGCCTCTAACTCGCTGAGGTGTCCAGAGATAGGGACGCCGCTGCATGTTGACAAGAAACCTTCGGCCCCGAAGTTGATGCAACCTCAGCTGATTTGGCATGGGGTAAGAACTGCAGCAGTGTACTTCTGAAGCTCTCTCTGTGGTGGATTTGGACTACTTATCAATCACCACTTGGGTTCCCTGCCGCGGGGATAAATCGTGATTCAGTTGCCACGACCTACTGGAATGACGATAGGCACTACTTGTATCGCTCTTGAGAAGTTTTACATGCAAAGGATGCGGCAACGCGTTTTATCCGATGCCTAAAGATTGATGACTCAGGTTCGTCGCGTCCTATTTTGACCATGGTCGAT